>CALSAT010000336.1:0-4669 GCA_943372905.1 Bacteroides fragilis
TACTGTAGGGCTTCGAAGTTTTATTGCTTCAGATAATGTGGAGGTTGACCCGGAAGATTGGCGTTCTGGAAGAACAGCAGATCAAATTTATAATGCCGTTCATCAGGGGGTTGACGAAAACTCTGATTCTGTATTGCTGCATTCCAGGGTAGGCGCCACGGCTGCCGCAACTCCAAGAATTGCAACTGACTTATCTGGTCGCAGCGGTTTTACATGGGATGCCCCAGCTAGAGGAGCAGTTGTAACCAGGCTGCCTGGAAACGGTTTTGCAGGAATACCCACGATTTCAAACCCTCCTACACATACTCAGATTATGAATGCCCGCACATTTCTAATGGCAAATCTAAGTGCAGGACCGATATTGTTAGGTGAAACTGCTATAGGTATTTGCCAAATGGCAAGGGTTGCAGGAGGCACAGAACTTTCTGATTTTATTACTTTTCTTGAAACTACACCCGCCCCTGCTGGTTCTGTATATAGCAATATGGTTTATTATTTGTATCAGAATGCGTCATTTCGAATTACATACTTGATGCAAGTATATTGGCTAGGAAGAAGACCATTGCCTGCTGACTATGAAGCGGGAGGAAGACCGAGAGGTCGCTAAATTTTTTTTAGATGTTTAATCACTCTTTTATTTCATCCCAATCTACAACAGTTTCACCTTCACCGGTTAAAGAGATATTGCCTGTTCAGGAACAATTGCAAAGCGAAACGGGTAAGGAGCTTTCGCAATCATTATTAATTCAATGCAAACTTTCCATCGGTTCACCCGATGACCCTTTAGAAAAGGAAGCCGACGCCATGGCCGATACCATCATGCGGATGCCGGAACAAAGTTTTATCCAGCGCAAATGCAGCCATTGTGAAGAAGAAGAAAAATTACAACGCAAACCACTCGCTTCTTTTATTCAGCGAAAAGAATCTTCTTACGGTGCTGTAGCATCTGATACTATTACCAACCAGATAAATTCAAGCAGGGGGAGTGGTAGCAGCATGGATAGCAGCACACAATCTTTTATGCAAAGCAGGTTTGGTACTGATTTCACCGATGTAAAAATCCATACCGGCCATGAATCCGTGCAGATGAACAGGGAACTGAGTGCTAAAGCCTTTACCGTAGGCAGTGATATTTATTTTAATGACGGACAGTATAATCCAAATTCAACTGAAGGGAAACATCTTCTGGCGCATGAGCTGACGCATACGGTGCAGCAGGGCGGTGCAATTGAAAGGAAAGTGCAGCGGACAGTAAGTCCGGCTATTGATACCATAATAAGCCATCTTTCTTATGGCATAGTTGATTGGGCCATTACCAATGGTGATGTGCGGGCGGTACTTAATCTGCTAAAAGATCTCAACGATACTGATTTGGCTGACACCGTTACCCGGATGGGGAATAGCCTTATAAATCGCCTTGTGGAGAACCTGGCTGAAAGCGATGATCGTAACCTTGAATGGGTAACTCGTCTTATACAACGTATTCAAAGAGCCAGGCAAACAATTCCAGATATTTCCACCCTTCAAAGCCTTCTCTCTTACGGCTTTTTTGATTGGGAGATTACCGATTCAGATGTATTTGCAGTGCTGCTTTACCTGAAAGACCTTACAAATGATCAACTAAGACCCATTGTGGCAACACTGGAAGCAGGAGGATTCATTACTCGTTTGTATGAAAACCTGGCCGAAGCTGATGACCATAACAGGGGGTGGATAGAGCGGTTGATGGATCGTATTCAAACTATGCGGGTGCATCGTCGTGACGATGGAACGGAATACACTGGCTCATGTACCCCTGAACAACAGGAGAAAACGAGCGGAAGGTTGCCAACAGTTGTAAACTGGGCTACACAGTTCACCGATACACTTTTCCGTTTTTCTTTAGGCATGGGAGATATCCCGCGGATAGCAGCTTTGCTTGATAAGTATTTTTTTAATGAAGCCAGAACGGGTACACTAACTGATAATCAACGGGAGCAGTTCACACGAGAGATCATCAATAAAGTGGAACGGATGAAGACTGGCGCTGCGAATACACCCATTAATTGTGCAAGTCCTTTTGATTCGAGTTGTACTATTTTTTCTGCATACGTTTCCGGATCAACAATGCGGATGTGCGCAAGATACTTTCGCAGAAATGATAATATGCAAACCGTCATTCTATTTCACGAGCTGATGCATTTTTACAATGAAGAAGTGGACGATACAGGGTATGAATATGAAAGAGTGTTCGAATATCTTCCCCCTGACAGGAGTGTAAGGAATGCAGATTCATATTCTGCATTTGTAACGGAACTTGTGCTGGGTAGTGATCATGCTACTGTGCGAACAGCAAGGGATTCGGTAGAAGGATGTACAGCAGGCCATGAATCAAACCTTCGGAGAGATATTGCTTTTGCTACCCGTATGATTGCCAATTCATCGAATGAAATTACAAGTAGCAGTTTCAACGTTCAAAATAGGGGCAATGTAGCTACCACTAATTTTAAAGCGACTGAACATGACCAGCTTATTAGGTTTTCAGAACGTATCACCGGTCTTTATGTGCCCAATCGAGTCGGTTTTCATTGCGATCCAAATGCCGGATCAACACTTGGGCTTCCATTTACTGAAGGAGAAGGGCTACATCTTACCCCCGCTTATTTCGGTATATCGGATGATAACGACAGAGTACTCCGTTTACTGGCAATTTTATTTGCCAAATATGTTTCAGGAATGAATACTGCGGTGCTTCCTTCCGGAGCAGGTTTTGGTTCTCAAAATATTGATCAAGCTTATCAAAATCCGGGAGCATTTGCCGGCTATGCCCGCGATATTTCGTTACAGGGCGGAAACAGGGATGAATGGGATTTTGCAGATGCCATTGTCAGGTATGATGAAGAACTGGGAAGATCTGTCAGTGCTGTAACTGATGATTTTCGGCATAGGTATGACGAACGATTTTTCAAAACGCTTATTCTGGATCATGTAATTGAAGAACTGGAATCCTGGGCATCGTTAGAGTTGCTGACAAATCACTCAAGATTAGAATCCCGTGTCACAACACTCCGGCAAAAGGCAGCAATTGTAAGCACCTTTTTAGACAGGATGTACAATGACTATAACAGGCTGTACCTGGATAATTTCTTTGAAGGGCTGCTTATGTTCAATGGCACCCTTTTTTCATCGGCGAGACTATACTTAGTGCTGGACCTGAAGCACCGCAACGCCATGCAGGCAATACGCAGTTCCTTTGAACCTCACCTGCAAAGAGTAATTAGTGGTCAATCTGTACGATTTGAAGATTGGTCTGACTACCAGGCACTATTTGATGCGTACCGGACTGATACCCGGCAAACATTGGATATAATGCGTACCTATAACAACTACATTGAACAATTGCATGCCATTAAATCACAGTTCAATACTTTTTCTGACCCGATAGAACAGTCTCCGGCTGTAATGGACCTGCCATTCGATGACTTTGCTTTTGTGTTGACGGAAGGTAGTAATATAAACAGGGAGATAGATCAAGTTGTTGCCGAAGGTGATATGTATGTAAGAGCAGCAATCAGGGAAGGAAGAATTTTCAATCGCAGAGATCCTGATTTACCTGACCCTGTACAATTGTTAAGGCAATTCAGGCAACGCTTCCAGCGTACTGTAAGGGAGGCAGCCCGTACTCATCATTAAGTGATATGATCAAGACCTTACTGATAGCAGGATAATGGTTTAATAAACTGATTTTGGCCGACATATTTTTAAAGAGGTTTTACATGAGCAAGTATCATCAAATTCACCGGACACAACCTTCATTGGCTGCTTCAGACGTCGGGACTAAACAGTTACAAAGAAAACAGGCTGTTGGTCATGTGAATGAATCGTCTGAAAACGAAGCGGATATAGTGGCAAATAATATTATTCGTATGCCGGATTTCGCCTTTGGTGAAATGGTGCAGCGCAAATGTGCCCATTGCGAGGAAGAAGAAAAATTACAACGCAAACCACTCGTCTCTTTTATCCAGCGAAAGGAATCATCTGAAGGTACGGTGGCATCCGAAACTGTTTCCGGCAAAATTAATTCCAGCAAGGGCAGTGGACGTAGTATGGATAGCCGTACGCAGAGTTTTATGCAAAACCGCTTCGGTACTGATTTCAGCCATGTGAAAATCCATACTGGCCATGAATCAGTGCAGATGAACCGGGAACTGAATGCTAAAGCATTTACAGTTGGGAATGATATCTATTTTAATGAAGGACAGTACAATCCAAATTCTAACGAGGGAAAACATCTGCTGGCACATGAACTGACGCATACAGTGCAACAAAGGGGGGATTTACACAGAAAGGTTATTCAGAGGTATTCAGGATGTACCGCAGCACAGGATACTATTATTACGGATGATCATAATAGAGCAAGAACAATGCTTTCAACTGCGATAACAGCAGTCAGCTCATATAATGGTACAACTCCTGCTAAAGTATTTAATGCACTTAACAGGCATTTTAGCGGGGCAACCAGCAATGCATTTGCAGCCTGGATCAATGTAAACCTCAGATTTCTATGGGCAACTACATGGATGGCAGGGTATGATTGCTTTTCAAACGGAATCGTAGAAAGACAATGGGCCTGCAGGGGGTCGGAATATGCTACAACATTTTGGTGTGTTCCATTAGTTAACATCAGGTT
>CALSAT010000337.1:0-4664 GCA_943372905.1 Bacteroides fragilis
GGAAATAAATGGGTCGACACTGCAATTAACTATCATCTTAGGAAAGTCGTGAGTATGCCCTGTAGTTGTGCGGAGAGTAGTAATAAAAATATAGATAAAATAATTGCAAAGACCTGGCTTGATGTACTAAAGAATTATGAAGTAAGCTGGAGGAATAAATGGAGATGGATTTCATGTCAAAAACTATATTCGAAGCCATATTTGTATTATTCAATTGCTAAATTTATTTTTTACAGACCTTTTGGAGTAAGACGTTTACATAAAATAACCAAACAAAAGTGAGTCACCCTTTTATTTCTATATGTATACCGGCGTATAAGCGGGTGAGGTATCTGGAAAGATTACTTGATAGTATTTCTTTACAGAATTTCCGGGATTACGAGGTAATTGTTTCCGATGACAGTGATGATGATTCAGTACAAGATTTAATTAAAAAATACGAATCCAGATTTAATCTTCATTATTTCAGGAA
This sequence comes from Bacteroides fragilis, assembly GCA_943372905.1. GTDB lineage: Bacteria > Bacteroidota > Bacteroidia > Chitinophagales > Chitinophagaceae > JJ008. Next base: position 473 of record CALSAT010000337.1, read on the forward strand.
CAGGCCTTCTTTGGGGACTCCTGCAAATTGGAATTTTGCAATATCCAAGGCGTCAGGAGAATGGATTAAATTAATGCATGACGACGATTGGTTCGCTAGCCCAGGTAGTCTGCATGTATTCACATCGCATACTGATGAAGACGCCAGAATAATATTTTCCGGGTATAATAATATTTATGAGGAGCCAGGAAAGCCTGTTAAACCAATTGTAATGTCTTCAGCAAAAACGGCATTAATAAAAAAGGAGCCAAGAATACTACTGCTGGAAAATTATATAGGGCCTCCAAGTGTCTCCCTGCTTCATAATAGTATAAAGGAGGAGTATGATGATAATCTAAAATGGCGGGTAGATTGTGAATTCTATGCAAGAGTACTGCATGCTGAGAAAAGTTTTTTATTTATTAATGAGACATTGATAAATATAGGAATAAGTGCCTCACAAGTAACTAATGATTGTATAAATAACCCCGCCGTAGAATTGCCGGAGGGTTTTATTTTACTGAAAAAACACGGGGTGTCTGCCTTAAGAAATATTCGTATTTACGATGGATGGTGGCGATTATTGAGGAATATGGGGATTAAAGACATTGTACAATTAAGTAAATATTCCACTGGTAAATGGCCGGTGATAATCACGGAGATAGTAAGAGATATGGGGAAAGCTCCCTCTGTAGTTTTCAAATATGGGTTGGCGTCTAAATTATTTATGCTTTTCTCTTTTCTAAGGAATCGTCACCTCGCTACTTAGTAACATTTCTCTATTTATCTGGGAAGCCCAAGAATGAATGATCTGTAAGTATTACAGAACGTCTCTCCACTGAAGTGTTTTACTGCGTAATAATAACTATTTCTACCAATCGCCTTTCTTTTTTCAGGGTATTTGATTAACGACTCCAATAAAGTTATGGCAGCTTCAATTATTTTTTGTTCATCTGATTCAGCAATCAGTAGTCCATTTTCATTATGTGAAATATAGTCGGGTATCCCATCAACGGCAGTGGAGATGACAACTTTTCCTCTTGCCATCATATCCATTACAACTAGTGGTAATCCTTCATAAGAGGAGGTAAGTAATAAAACATCTGATTGCTGGTAAATATTATACAATCTTTTCTCGTCTTTTATGTTACCATATAAGGTGCAGAACTGTTTAGTAGTTTCCGGTATTATTTTTTCCACATCTCCCACGAAAGAGAAATGAACAGGGCTGCCAGCGGCTTGCATGTGGGCAGCTATTTCAGCTATTAAATGTACCCTTTTCTGGGGGGCTCCCCGGCCCACAAAAAGAACTTCAAGACGTTGATTTTGTACCTCCTCATATGGGGGGATGTCCACCTTGTTATCTATAAAATGAAGCCGGTCATGGTATGGAGAGGGCACCTTGTTTTTCAGGTATTGGTCAATAACGTCACGTTTTATTTTGGGAGTACTGAATATGCGGCTATCTATATATTTTACAAATGCCTGGGAAAAGTCAAACCAGGTGTTGAGATGGCATAGTTCCACTGTTTTTACCTCTTTTTTTAAGTGGGGGATCACCTTATAAAAGAAAAGAGCTTCGCCTCCAAAAACTACAGGTTTTTCAGACCTGTTGATCCAGGTTGCCAACAGGCCCCGGTAAAAGAAATTGACAAAATGGTATAGTTTGTTATCAATGTATTTATGCAGGTCTATCACTGTCACCCCTTCAATATCAAAAAGATGACGAAAGTGGTTGTTTTTCGGTCTTTTAGAGAAAATAATAACGGGTCTTTTATCCTTAATGCAATTAGTAATGTCCGCATTTACTTTAATGGAGCCGCCAATATCGGCAGATGGGAAAAAAAGGAAAACTGAGGTTTGTTTTTTTAGTTTGAATATTAATCCAGCTAATCTTCCGAGCAATACAAAAGGATACATTACAGCCAGTTCCCAATTCCTTTTTATTACAGCTCTTTTATAGTTCATTTGGATGAGTAATATTTTTTGATAAGCCTTTCCAGGTAGTCTTTGTTGAAGTCAATACCTAAATGGTCAATAATTTTTTGTATTTGAGATATATCAATCGGGAAATCATTTCCTTTTTGAATGGTGATATAGTTGGGTTTTTGTTGGAGTATCTTTCCTAAGGTATCAATGATAGTCAGTACTGTGTAATTTACGGGGTTCGCTATGTTTATGGTTTGATTAATATAGAGCCCCGATGAAAGAATATAGTTGGCAATGCTAAACAGGTCATCTATATCAATAATATTTCTGCTGGAACCAGCCCATAAATCGAAATTAATTTTATTAGCAATGTGGTAATACAGAAAGTTAAGAATTGTATTAGGATTGTTCGAACTACCCGCTACATTGGACACCCGAAAGATATAGAAGGAAGCAGCGTTTTTCCTGATATGATCTTCTATTGCTTTTTTATGAACTACATACTGGCTTTGGGATTCAGAGGGGTCGTATACACTGCAGGTGCTGAAATACACGATAGTTTTATTTTTGTTCTTTTCAAGCGCCTGAACCAACAGGTCAAATTCCCTGGCATAGGCTGATTGGTCCGAACTTTTTGAATTAGAGACGCCGGAAGCAAAAATCAGGAATTTGTCATTTGAGGCGTATGAAGCAAATTTCTTTGCTATCATGCCGGTCCCAATTACCATTTAAAATAATTTATATTATTCGTGCATATAAAACTGGTAAATACATTCATGTAATAGCTATAAATAATTACCGGTTTTAGTTGTTTGCAGCATTCTAATTTACATGCCTGAACAGCATGTAAATATAGGCCAAAATACAGGAATCACAATTGGCCTATAACTCGTGTTTCTATGGTGATCAGCTGGTTACCGGATATTAATGATCCTGCTAATTATCCTGCTCCAGTTATAATACTCATAATATTCAGGAGGAGTGGGAGTATCTGAAAAAGAATTTTGAATAGCTGCTTGTGCAAATTCATTCCAGCATCCGTCGCCGGAGACGAATAGTTTTGTGCCGCATTTTGATTTATCAATTCCAGTGGCTCCGGTTGCAGAGGAAATGACAGTAGTACCATAAGCAATGGCCTCCACCATTTTGGTTTTAATACCGCCACCGCTTTGCACCGGGTTAAGAAAAATGTCTGCTCCTTTAAAATACATTTCAATATCGTCCACAAAGCCTGCATAGATGATATTCTGTGATTGATACTCTTTCAGTTCATTCATTTCTGCGGGAAGCCCTTTACCACAGATGAGGATCTTGTAGCGGAACTCTCTTTGCTGCTGCAAATAAGGATTGATATTAACAAGGATATTATTAAGTGCATCCAGATTGGGCTGATAGTTTAACAGGCCATTGAAAAGTAAAAGCCTGTCTTCGGGATCTATTTGGTGAAGGGTACAGATCTTTTCCCGGCATATTGCTTTGTCGTGGGGTATTTCGCTTATCGGTACCCCAAACGGAACATTATGGCATTTAGCAGGATCTATATGCCAGTGGTCAATTGCAAATTGTCTTTCCTCAGGAGCAATAAAAAAAATATGGTCCGCTTTTTTAAAGCACCATTTTTCATATACTTTCAGAATGGGCCACCACCATTTTTTGAGCGAACGAAACCGCTGGTATTCTATATTATGCGTATGGAAGATAGTTGTTACCCCGGTCTTTCTCCTTACTCTGAAAGCCAGCCAGGCATAATAGGGATGCTCCCAGATGATCGTATCAAATCCTTCTTTCTTTACCAGATCAGATATGGTTGACACCAGACTCAGGTCGTAATACCTGGAAACCTTATTTTTCAATAAGGGGAGCAGTGTATAGGAGTGAGCAAGGGCCGCTTCATTTTTTTCAACAGAAATAACGGTCAGGTCAACAGCTTTACCAAGATATTCCAGGAACTGTGCAATGGACTTCTGCCCACCTGAAAAATAGGGCAGGTAGGAATAGGGCATTATTGACAGGACCTTCTTCACCGGAGCTTATACTTTTGTCCCGGATGTTTTCCAGGCCATGAATAAGCCGCCTATCAGGATCAATCCAATAAGGATCGACGAAATGAACATGATGGATCGGCCCTGTTTTACAGAGGCCGGCTCAAATACAAACTTAATACTATGTTTTCCGGCGGGTAATGGCATGCCCCGGAGGATATAATTCACATTGTAGTAGTCTGTCTTCTTTCCATCCAGGTAAGCATTCCATCCCTTTGGATAGTACACTTCGCTGAATACTG
>CALSAT010000338.1:0-4663 GCA_943372905.1 Bacteroides fragilis
TAATGATCGTATTGAACCGGCGCAAAATATCATTGCCTATCAATCCTCCCATATAAGGATAACTGGTAATATTATTCTCATCGTCAAAGATATAAGTGGGCACATTCCTGAATCTAAAGGGTCCGATCTTTACTTCTTTGGTTACCAGCAGCTCCATATCTATCTTTCCACCCAAACCTTCACCTTCTTTTATCCAGCGTTTTCTTTTCTTGCTGATAAAGTTGCTGTCTTCCACAAAATCACGGGAGTATAATATGCAAAGCCCGGCACCCATATCATACAAAAAACGGGAGTTGATACTTTTTTCATCCTTTACTTTCATGGGTTGCGATACCAGCATATTGATAGTAGGTTTCAGCAGGTAACCCCCTCTTGGATAGCGAATAGTGCCACGGGTGCAGATGGCCATCTTCATACTATCGTAATCGATCTTCAAAATATAGCGGCTGATGAGTGAATAACCAATAATACCATCTATCCGCTCACCGTAAACTGCGGTAAGAATGGAGTAGTCGTTGATGTGAAAATTCAGGCTGTCGACGGTTAATCCGGGGAAATGCAGCTGTTGATTATATAAAAAGCTCACTTTCCGGATACCTGCAATACCCCTGATGGTTCTTTCAGTAGGCTCAGGCTTCAAGCCCAGAAAATCGGCGGTACTAGAGTCAAGGGAGATGCCGCTACTACCGGTATCAAGGATAAAATTCAAAGTATCGGGACTGGTACCCAGTTTAGCATGAAGGATCACTATGCCCCCGGTAAGTTGCGTAAAAGGAACTTGTGTAAGCTGTCGGGATGGCGGCTGAATGAATTCTTCCTGCCCTTTCAAGGATGAAACAACCAAACAACTGATGCAGAATGCAATGCAGTAAAAATATTTTCTCATGTGATTAAAGCTGTGCCGGCAGCGATCGTTGAAAGACAAGCATTTCTGCCAAAATGATGCAATAACGCCTGCCTTACATAATAAATTTACCTCTTTCGACAGCCATTACAAAACCGTTCAACACTTTATCTGTTACACCAATGTACCTTTGCCCACAAAATATCGAACGGCAGTATAAAGCACTGATTTAAATTCTTTTGTGCCTAATGCCTGGCGAGAAACATATTATATATGATGTTAAACGAACTATATGACAAGGCTGCTGCCTTTGGCTTCCTTTCAGTAGAAGAAGGTGTTTATCTCTATCATAATGCCCCTCTTACCGACCTTATGTTTATTGCCGATGAATTACGTAAAAAACAGGTGCAGCATGGTAAAGTAACCTGGCAGATAGACCGAAATGTGAATACCACCAATGTATGTATTGCCAATTGCAAGTTTTGCAACTTCTACCGCATACCCGGCCATTCAGAAGCCTATATTACCGATATGCCTGCCTACCGGCAAAAAATTGAAGAAACCCTCAAATATGGCGGCGACCAGTTATTGTTACAAGGCGGCCATCACCCGGAGCTGGGTTTGCAGTTTTACACAGATACTTTTAAACAGATAAAAGCAGAATATCCCAACATAAAACTGCATGCACTCGGACCGCCGGAAGTGGCCCATATCACTAAACTGGAAAAAAGCACCCATTATGAAGTGCTGAAAGCCCTGAAAGAGGCCGGGTTGGACTCATTGCCCGGGGCCGGTGCAGAGATACTGATCGACAGGGTGAGAAGGCTGATCTCTAAAGGTAAATGTGGCGCCCAGGAATGGCTTGACGTAATGCATCAGGCCCACAAGCTACACATTACTACATCGGCGACGATGATGTTTGGTCATGTGGAAACTATTGAGGAGAGATTTGAGCATCTGGTAAAAATAAGAGAGGTGCAAAGCCGGAAGCCAGAAGAGGCCAAAGGATTCCTTGCATTCATCCCGTGGACCTTTCAGGATGTGGATACTTTGCTGGCAAAGATCCGGGGCGTACACAACCTTACCACACCGGAGGAATATATCCGCATGATATCCCTCAGCCGCATCATGCTGCCGAACGTAAAGAATATCCAGGCAAGCTGGTTGACGGTGGGCAAACAAACGGCTTCCATTTGCCTGCATGCCGGGGCTAATGATTTTGGTTCTATTATGATAGAAGAAAATGTAGTAAGTGCTGCCGGGGCCCCGCACCGATTTACCTACAAAACGATACAGGATGCTATCCGTGAAGCCGGGTTTGAACCGCAACTTCGCAACCAGCAATATGAATGGAGGGAAATTCCGGAAGCTATTGAGGAACAAGTCATCAATTATTAACCTGCTCTTAATTCAATATGAAAAAAACATTCAGTTGGTTCAGAAAAGTGGCCTTTGCAGAAGGTATTTCCTTTTTGGTTTTATTATTTATTGCTATGCCGCTAAAGTACCTGGCTGATACTCCCATCGGCGTTACTATTATTGGTGGCCTGCATGGTGTGCTCTTTGTAGCTTTTGCCATTCTGGCCAATGAGGTAAGGGGTGATTACAAAAAGGATTTCAAATGGCTGGCGAAAGCTATGCTTGCCTCGATATTACCTTTCGGCACTTTTGTAATGGATAAACAATGGAAGAAGGAAGAGGCCGAAGCTACGGCTGCATAACGACCGCCTCTATCGTCTGCTGCAGTAATTATGCTCCGGGATATTGATAACTTTTATTTGCAAAAAGATGAGCCTGTAAAAAATTGCCTGCTGGCACTACGGGACATTGTTTTGTCGCAGGACAAAGACATTACTTCGGCCTGGAAGTACGGAATGCCTTTCTTTTGTTACAAAGGAAAAATGTTTTGCTATTTGTGGGTACACAAGAACCTGTTGCAGCCCTATATCGGCCTGGTAGAAGGGAAGCATCTTACGCACCCTGACCTGCTTAGTGAAAAACGTTCCCGGATGAAGATAGTGTTGATAGATCCGGCGAAAGATCTGCCGGTAAAAAAGATACAGCTTATTTTAAAACAGGCAATTGATCTCTATAAAAAGGGGATGATCAAAATAAAAAAATAATTGCTTTTACACAGCCGCCTGTTTGTTGTATTTATTCCGGTATTCTATCGGCGTAAGTCCGGTTATTTTTTTGAAAATGGTTCGAAATGCTTTCGTGTCAGTATATCCTACATCAAACATCACTTCATTGATATTCTTGCTGCTGCTTTCGAAGCTGCGCTTGGCAGCTTCCATCTTTACCCGTTGTATATATTCCACCACTGTGTTGTTGGTGGCTTTTTTGAACCGCCTTTCAAAACTCCTTCTGCCAATAGCACATTGATCAGCCAGTTGATCTACAGTCATCTTGTCCTGGAAATTTTCTTCGATAAAATCCTGTGCTTTTTTTATCCCTTCATCTTCATGACTCCGTTGCCCATTAAACATCATAAAAGCATTCTGGCTTTCCCGGTCAATTTCAATGGCGAAATATTTAGCCGCTAAAATAGCCGTAGCCCTGTCAGTAAATTTTTCCACCAGGTATACTAATAAATTCCAGTATGAATTAGCTCCGCCACTGGAATAGATGCCCTGTTCTTCCGTTATAATGCTGCCATCCACCAGTTCTACACCGGGATACATCTCCCTGAAGAGATTGCCAAAGCCCCAATGGGTGGAACATTTTTTCCCATTCAGTAATCCTGTATCAGCCAGTAAAAAAGCGCCTAAACATAAGGAAGCTACTTCCGCTCCTTTTTTATGCTGTGCAATGATCCACGGCACCATTGCCCTGTTCAGTTCGATTGCCTTCTTTAAATCTCCGCCAAGTGCCGGAATAAAAATCAGGTCTGTTTCTTTCACTTCATTCAGCAGCGCATCCGTATGAACGGAGAATAACTGGCCTTCCAGTTTTACTTCTTTCTTCGCCCCCACCAGTTGTACCTTAAATAAGGCTGGCTTACCTGCCGACTGCAGGAATTGATTAACCGCTGTAAACATATAGCGGGGATCAGCAATGGCTTCCACCACTGCCATTTCCGGAACTAAAATGGATATATGTTTCATCCAATAAAAGTAAGCAAGTCTTCTGTCGCAATCAACCCTTTTAATTGTCGTTTTTACCGACCATCAAAACTAATCAGGGGTAGTAGGTTTGTATCAAATAGTACTGCAATGAAAATAGAAACATACTCAATTGAAAATGATATCCCTTGTTTCTGCATCAAAGCCAGCTCATTTCCGGCAGGTGTTTTAGCCGCACATCAGCAATTGCATTCCCTGTTCCCCTTCTCCTCCTCCAGAAGATGCTTTGGCATTTCCCGTCCGGAAGGCAAAGGGCAGATAGCTTATTGGGCCGCCACAGAGCAACTAAGTACTGATGATACCGGAAGTATAAAGATTGAGCATTTTATCATTTCCAAAGGACAATACGCAGGTAAGGATATTAGCAACTTCAGAAAAGATATCCCTGCCATTGGCAATACTTTTCAGGAATTACTTACTACCGTCGAATATGACCCAAATGGCTTTTGCCTGGAATGGTATTATAATTCAGATGATGTGCGCTGCATGATAAAACTGGCAGAATAACACATACTCACACAAACGATAATGACACAAATTAATTCCTACCTGACCTTTAATGGCAACTGTCGTGAAGCGATGACATTTTACAAAGAATGTCTTGGCGGAGAGCTGGTGCTGCAGCCAATTGGTGGTTCGCCTCTGGCAGAACAGTTACCTGCACAAATGAAAGAAAACATCCTTCATTCCACGC
>CALSAT010000339.1:0-4629 GCA_943372905.1 Bacteroides fragilis
GTATGGATCGTACAAGTATTGCTATATGTTCTTTATGTTGTTGTAACCGGCGACGGACTCGGCAATCCTGAAGTTATCTTTATAGTAGTATTTGGCTTTGGTTTCCTTATTACCGATATTGCGTTGGTAATTTCTTCTAAAAAAGGACAAAGGGTCGGCGATATTCTGGCAAAAACTATTCTTATCAGTACCAGATCCCGCGGCAATATCGAAGAAACTGTTTTCCAGGAAGTGGCAGATAGCTATACCCCGTCTTTTCCACAGATCATGCAATTGAGTGACAAAGACCTGAACGCCATCAAAAGCATATTGGAAACCGCCCGCAGAAAAGGAGATTTTGCCATGGCAGAAGCAGCCAGTTATAAGATAAAAAACCACCTGAAAATTGAGTCCCAACTGGCGGCATTCGATTTCCTGGATGTGCTGCTGAAAGACTACAATTACTTGTCTACCAAATAAAGCAAGGCCATGTTTTACTTATCCTCCGTCACCGATGGAAGACAGCAACCCGACGAGCAGCAATACAAGGAAAATAATGGTAACAATCCCCAGGTAACGAAAGGTGGCTTTCAGGTTCTTAAATGATTCGTTCAGGGAGGTAATGTCATCGCTATCTAAAGCTGTTCGCATTTTATTAGCAAACCGAAGCAGGAAATAACAGGGAAAGAAATACAATACCACGATCATTAAAGCCCCCAGCAGTGAGCCCAGCACTTCCGCTCCGGTGATTGCTTCATCCCCGTAGTTCTTATAGCCGGTTGTTTTCTCAGCATTCATAGTCACCACCATGCTGGCGATAAACACAAGTCCCAGCCCAATAAAGCCTGTAATGGCCAGAAAGCGGGCCCACTTTGCCGTTTCTCTTAAATGGGCTTTGCCCAGCATATCTACCTGCAGGTCGAAAAGGCTTTTCTCGTTTTCCATAAGTACGATTTAAGGTATAAAAAAAAATCCCGCAGCGGGTGGCTGCGGGACAAAATACAATTTTTTCTTTTTTCTACATATTTCCTAGGCTTCCCAGCACACCTATCAGCATCAGCAGCAGGAAAATGATCATAAGGATTGCCCAGAAGGCAAAGAAATTCCTGGCTCCGGCAAAACCGGCATTCAGTGTTTCCATATTATTCGTTTTCAGCCCCGCATTGATCTTATTACCAGCGTTGAGAGCAAACATTCCGCTAACTCCGTACAACAGGCCCATAATAACATATATAGCCAACCCCATTGTACCTAAATTACTGGCAGAGAGACCAGAACTCCTGTAACGGTAGCTGTCAAAATCACTGCCAGCATTACTGATGGCCTGCTGCATGATGATACCAAAAACAATACATAATCCGGCTATGATAAGGCTGACAACGCCAAGCACTTTTGCCCATGATGCAGTGCTGCGGAGTGTATAACTGTTCTGCGCATCAAGATTTAAAGAGAACAGTGATGAGTTTTGATTTTGTTCCATGATTTTTTGTTTTGGTTTATCTGATAAAAATAAGAGGAATTTAGGCTGTTGCCAACTTTTTGAAATTATCTCAATTCCTGCAAGAACTAATATGCTCTGGCAAATAAAACTCTTTGTGCAGAAGGTTTACCGGTTAATATACAACTGCCTGTTTCTTTTTCATTATCGAGAGGAATGCAGCGGATGGTCGCTTTTGTCTTTTCTTTGATCGCTTCCTCCGTTTCAGGGGTTCCGTCCCAATGTGCGGCAACAAAGCCTCCTTTTTCATCCAGCAGTTTCTCAAATTCATCCCAATTGTTGGCCGGAGTGATACGTTCATCACGGAAAGCTTTTGCCTTATTGAACATATTCTGCTGTATTTCTTCCAGCAGGCTTTGTACATATTGCGCTACTCCGTCCAGTGTTACCACCATTTTTTCCTTTGTATCACGACGGGCTATTTCTACCACATTTTTTTCCAGGTCTCTTGCACCAATGGCCAGACGAACAGGCACTCCTTTCATTTCGTATTCAGCGAATTTCCAGCCGGGGCGGTTATTGTCGTTGTCATCATATTTTACCCGGATTCCTGCGGCTTTCAACTCTTTAGTTAGCTCATTTACTTTTTGATCAATGGCAGCCTTTTGATCATCGCCTTTATATATAGGCACTATCACCACCTGCAGCGGGGCAATTCTTGGCGGCAAGATCAATCCCTGATCATCACTATGTGCCATTACCAGGGCCCCAATAAGCCGTGTACTAACGCCCCAACTGGTGGCCCATACATACTCCAGTTTATTTTCCCTATCGCTGAATTTTACATCAAATGCTTTGGCAAAATTTTGCCCAAGAAAATGAGAAGTACCGGCCTGCAATGCCTTCCCATCCTGCATCAACGCCTCTATACAATAAGTATCTTCGGCTCCGGCAAACCGTTCATTGGCGGATTTCACGCCTTTAATTACCGGTACGGCCATCCAGTTCTCAGCAAAATCTGCATATACGTTCAGCATTTTTATTGTTTCTTCCAGGGCTTCTTCTTTGGTGGCATGTGCTGTATGCCCTTCCTGCCAAAGGAATTCAGCCGTCCGGAGGAATAAGCGGGTCCGCATTTCCCAGCGTACGACATTAGCCCATTGATTTATCAACAGGGGCAGGTCCCGGTATGACTGTATCCAGCCTTTATAGGTGTTCCAGATAATAGCCTCGCTGGTGGGGCGAATGATCAGTTCTTCTTCCAGTTTCGCCTCGGGGTCCACCATCAATTTTCCTTTGTTATTAGGGTCGGTTTTTAACCGGTAATGAGTTACAATGGCACATTCTTTTGCGAAGCCTTCTGCATTCTTTTCTTCTGCCTCAAAAAGGCTTTTTGGTACAAAAAGGGGGAAATAAGCGTTTACATGGCCAGTGTCCTTGAACATTTTATCCAGCGCATCTCTCATATTTTCCCAAAGTGCAAAACCATAAGGTTTGATTACCATACACCCCCGGACAGCCGAATAGTCAGCCAGTTCTCCTTTCAAAATAAGATCATTGTACCATTGCGAATAATCCGCCGCCCTTGATGTGATTTCCTTACTCATGTTCTGTTTCCTGGTTTTTAGTTATTATTAACACCCTCTTATGCAATAAATCAGAAAATGATACAATATTTGTATCAGGTTGCGCAAACGATTGTGTAAATCTTAAAGTCGCACAAAAGTAGTAACTTCATTTTTAACCCGATAAATCATTTGCCATGAAATCACCAATTTTACTTCTGGCAGTTTTTGTACTTGCACTCAGCAGCTGTACTACCGCCTATAAGACCGGTCAAACTCCTGATGATGTGTACTATTCGCCCACCCGTCCGCAAGATGAAAACGACAAAACTGAAAAAGAAGAACGCCGGGATTATACCTACAGCGATGATTACTACGATGACCGCTATTTACGTATGAAAGTAAGCAACCGTTACCGCTGGAATGAGTTGAATGATTGGTACAATTACGACCGCTACAGCTTCGGATATAATTACTACTACGGTTCGTATTACAATCCCTATAATTCCTGGAACTATTACTACAATCCTTATTGCTGCTGCCATGGAAATTACAGCTATGGTAATCCCAAAATTGCGTCTATAAAACCAGTGGTGAAGCCCCGCAGTTTTAACCTGGCTGGCTATAATAATACGGGATACAATAATTCTAATGCAAGTAATAACGGCAAATCAATAATCAGGACCAATGCCGGCAGACCCGCATACAACAACACTAACAGTAACAACGGTTCAAAAGGAGTAAGTAATACCTTAAGGACAATTTTTGACCGCAATAGTAACAGCGGCTCTTCGGGCAGCGGCAGCTCTTCCTCCGGCAGAACATACAACCCGTCCAGCAGCAGCTCTTCCAGTAGCAGTTCCGGAAGCAGTTCATCAGGTGGAAGCAGCGGCGGTGGCGGTGTTAGCAGACCTACAAGAAATTAACTTTACGCAAATGCAGGAAGTACTACTGAAACATTTTTTGTAATGTTTCCTGCATTGTATTATCCAACATAATCAATACCGTATATGAACAAGATAATATCTATAGCACTTCTTTTAATGCTGGCACAGCAGGCTGCAGCACAAGTACCCGAAGAAGCCCTCCGGCTTTCCTGGAAACCGCAAACGGGCACCGCACGGAACCAGGCCATTGGTGGGGCCATGGGCTCACTCGGTGGCGACGGAACAGCAAATCTTGTAAACCCTGCCGGACTGGCCTTCTTTAAAACATCCGATTTTATCATTACTCCGGGTTACCAGTTTGGAAAAGGCACCGGCCTCTTCCGCGGCAGCAGTACTAAAAGTGAACAGCAAAATAACACAGGTCTCGGCACGTCGGGTTTTGTGTTTGGCGGCTTTGGATATAGAGCAAGGAACAGTTTTGCCATCACCGTTACCCGTACAGCAGATTTCAATCAAACCACCCAATACAAAGGACAAAATGATTACAGCAGTTTTGCAGAACCTTTGGCGGATGAGTTTGCGTCCTCTGGCCTTACGATCGACCAGGCTTTGAACAGCAATAATATTTCACTACCCACTAAAATGGCTTTATATACTTACCTGGTCGATACCGCTACCATTGGTGGATCAAACCAGGTGATTGCCCGTTCTGAATTCACTTCACTCCTCAACCAGGAACATACTTCAGAAATAAGCGGCG
>CALSAT010000340.1:0-4620 GCA_943372905.1 Bacteroides fragilis
TCAAACTGTATGATGCCCTGGTACAACGAAGGGATCTGTCCGGGGCTGATTTTTTTGTAAATGCCGGCGACATACGGCAGAAAGGAATTGAATTCCGGGCCGAGTACCGTACCGATATCATGTATGGCACTACCATAAAACAGTTCCGCTTACGTACCGATATCACCCTCAACCATTTTCGTTATGGCAATTTTATTAAAGGCACCGATGATTTTTCCGGAAAGAAAGTTCCTTCTGTTCCTTCCTCTGTACTGAGCCTGCTGGCTGATGTGGATTTTAGAAACGGGATATATTTCAGCACCAGTTATTACGGTGCCTCTGCTATTTACTTGAATGATGCCAACACCTTCAAGGTCGATCCTTACCATCTTCTGGGATGCCAGTTTGGATGGAAGAATAAAGAGATTGGATCTATCCGGTTGAATGTCTATGCGGGAGTGGATAACCTGCTGAATGAAGTATATAGCCTGGGAAATGATATTAATGCGGCTGCCAATCGCTTTTTTAATGCGGCGCCTCCAAGAAATTACTACGCCGGCATAGCTTTACAGTGGATCAAAAAAACTACTCTGAAAAAGTAAAAGGGGTTTCTATTGCTAAAATAATTGCATCGTTATGGAAGGCTTCCATTTCTGCTTCCTGCATACCCCATAGCGCTAACCCATCCCGTCCATGGAGCAAGCGGCTTTCCACTTTAAACGCTCCCTGTAGTACAAAAACAAAGAACCCGGCATTACTTTTTCGTACCGGATGAACTGTTTTACCCCTGCCGGTAAATTTTCCCAGAGAAAGACTGAAAGGAATCGGCAGATTCTCTATAACCGTTGGCGTTACCTGCATCAGGCAATTCATGAATTTGTTTACATCATAACTAACAGTACCAGTGCTGACAGCCCTAACTGGCTGATCTGCTTTTATCCATACCTGGATAAAGTTCACCGCAATATCGCTGAAGGGATTATTTATTGAAAGCGATGTTCCTTTTTGAGCCATCAGCAATTGCAATTGACCGGCTGCCAGCAACCCCGACTGCCCCAGCATATTATTGTACTCAATGGCACCATAAACGGGTAATAATATGACATAAGAATCTTCTTCGATCTGCATTTTCAACGACCTGTTCCCATCCAGGGTATCATCGTTAAATACATAAATACCACCAAAGGGTGTCTTATGCTTGTTAAAATAATGCCCGAAATTAAAAGTGTTACAGCTACGGAACCAGGCTGTCTGATTCAAGCCCCTTTCATCAGCCAGGAAGATCTTTGCGTTGGTTTGTTTTATCATGACTATACTTCGTTGATCGGGTAAATAGTAAGAAAAAGCGGTATTGCCAGCCTATTGGTTAACACTCCGTTGGTTATTATCGTTGCATTTGACGCTGAAATGAGCTAAAAGTTACCAGCAATATCATGCCATAAAATCGGTTAATGGAGAAAATTAACAATCGCATGACTACCATTGCCCCTTTCCAAAACTGGTACCCTCATTAAGTTATCAATAGTTGATTACCGGACACCCCAACCTGTCTTTTTTCCCGGTACGATAAATAAGCCCTACCGAATAATTCAGGTAATGATCATTTTTATTTGGATTGACTGATTGGCTAAACCCATCAATGTAATCTGAATAAGAAAGCCGGAAAGAGGTTTCTGCGTTAAGGGCAAGCCGATGAGAAAAATGATACTTAATTCCTGCACCAATGGGTACTACCGGCAGTAGCCGCGGCAGTGCATGGGCAGAATCAGCAGCTAAGCCTGCCCATACCTCCGACACTTCCGGATTAAAATATGTTGTACTGATATTACTCCAGTCCGGTCTGATCTTTAAAAAAGCAAAACCCGCCCCGGCAAATACATAGGGCGAGAATCCTTTGCTTATATAATTTCTGCCAAGAACATTCCACACCAATTGCCCGGACAATTCTATGACCGGAGTAGTAAAGGCAAAATTGCGCTGTTGCCGGTAATCTGGTGTAGCATACTTTGATTCATCTGCCTTTAGTTTCCCTATAAGTACATTGCCCCTTGCTGAGAAGGAAGGGCTGAACAGTCTGCTGGCATGAAGCCCAACTGAAAACTTTTGTGTTTCAAAGGAACCCAACCGCCTGGGCGTAAGATCTCCCTGGTACACTAAAAAACCAAGGTTGATACCAAACTCATACTTTGGGTTATCTGCCTGCAATTGTGCTGCTGCTTTGGTGCAAATAGCAAGATTGGCTATCAAAGCCATGATTGTTGTTAAGCGCTTCATCGAACAGTATTAGGTGATGATAAAAAATCTCCAGGTGGAAGCTGCTTGAATGGTTTGTAAAAAATAATTAACTGGATTACTTTCCAAACGATAATAATCAGAATTCATTTTCTGAAGAATGTTAAAGAAATGCTTCAATAAAATAGTGGCAAAAAGGACTAATGGTGATTAAACCAGGTGAAGGCATCTATCGTCTTAAGTGGTCAACCTATCTTCAGGATGCAACAGAGTGCCACCAACTATCCGAAAATGCTGAGCCGGATTACCGATTGATGAAGTGTGCGGCCCCATAGAAGAAAGGCTTACCGTGTACCCACAAGTAATACGGGCAGGCGTACAACTCTTTACACCAGATGCTTAAAAATTTTCGTTCACATGATATGCCAAAGAAAGATTCCTTTTACCTAAAAGGCAAGAAAAAAGCAACCATACCAGCCATTCTTATTATTAACTTCTCCCCCTCAAGAGCCCAATATCTTATCAATAAATTCACGGGACCTTCACTAGACCTTCACTAGACCTTCACTAGACCTTCACGGGACTATGAACTATGCCAGAATGCCTGTACACTCCTTTCTGGTTCAAAGCACACACGTTATATACCCGACCTGGGTAGCTTCCGGTACAATGGCTGGGTAGCGTAAAACTTAGAATAGCTTGCCTTCCTAACTCTCCATGACCTTTCGTTTCTTTTGTCCTGAGAAAGCAGCAGGCCGTCGTTACTCCCTGTCCCGCAGAATAATGAGGCTTGTCATCCGCTTGCTGAGAATTAAACAAAAAGACATGGGTACACAGCAGGTAGATAGGTGGAACAAGCTGTAAGTGATAATGGCAGCGGCAATGGAACCTGCAAATAATTCTCCACTCCCCTGTTGATAAATCTTATTGTCAATAAAATTGTCCGGCCTACATTTGCAGTGATATGGTTTTCCCGCTTCAGGCGGGAGATTAAAAGGGAAGTCAGTCAAAATCTGACGCTATCCCCGTAGCTGTAAGGAAGCCTCCGCCACCCCTCCAAAAGGGGCCCAAGAGTAAAATTGTTGAAGAAACACCACTGTATCGGCTCATCCGAATGGGAAGGTTTCAACAACGCTTTGAGCCAGAAGACCTGCCACATCGAGTAAACAACATTCAGCTTTCGGGTGAAAGGCATGAGATGTAAAAGTCGCAGGACATTTATATTTCTATCACTTTTTGTTTCCGGAAGCAGTCACACAAAAAATTCATGTGATAATGAAGAAGCATTTTTTGTTAGTGGCTGCTGGTATTCTCAGCATGCAACTATCGGCCCAGCAGGACACCGCCCTGCTTGACGAGGCCATCATAACCGCCAGTAAATTTGAACAAAAGCAAAGCCAGACCGGCAAAGTGGTCACCGTCATCACCAGGGAGCAGCTTGAAAAAAGTGGAGGCAAGAGCATTACCCAGTTACTTAATGAACAGGCCGGCATCACTATCAATGGGGCATATAATGCGCCGGGCAGTGTACAAACAGTTTATACAAGGGGCAGCGCTTCCGGCCGTACACTTATTCTTATTGATGGGATTCCTGTAAGCGATCCCTCTATGATCAATAATGAATTCGATCTTAATCTCATTTCCGTTAATGATGTAGAACGCATAGAAATTTGCAGAGGTGCTCAATCTACTTTATACGGCAGCGACGCTATTGGTGGCGTGATAAATATTATTACTGTAAAAAAAGATATCACCGCACCATTGCAACTCAAACTGGTAAACAGTATCGGCAATAAGAATACTTTTCGCAACAACCTCCAGCTATTTGGCAAAATGGGGAAACTGATCTACACCACCCGCTTTGCCCGTTTGCGTACAGACGGATTTTCATCCGCCAATGATAGTACCAGCATTAATGACTATGACAAAGACGGATACGATGGGTCTATGGTTAATGCCAGCCTTCGCTTTCAGGCATTGCCCTCACTTCAGTTAAAAGGATTCATACAGCACAGCCGCTATAAATCAGGTATTGATGCTTCCATTTTTACAGATGAAAAAGACTATGAGATCAATAACAGTTATCTAACAACGGGTGCAGGACTGGTGTACAAAAAAGACAGTATTACTATTACCGCCAACTACCAGTACGGCGAACTGACACGAAAATATTTCAACGATAGTTTATATGCGCCGGGCTTTACCAAATATGAAACAAACTTGTACGGCAGCCGGAGTCAGTATGCAGAACTATTTGCGACCATCAAACCGGTCGACTGGCTGATCATACTGGCCGGGGGCGATTACCGGTGGGGATTAATGTACCAGGATTATTTTTCTATAACAAGTTTTGGCCCATATACCAATAATGTAGGAGACTCTTCCCTGCGGCAAACTTCTTTTTACGTC
>CALSAT010000341.1:0-4619 GCA_943372905.1 Bacteroides fragilis
TGTGGATGTGGTGGCCAACGCTATGGCAAGAGAAGTGCTGACTAATACCGAAGGTCTGGCAACAGGTGTTTCGTATATCAGCAAAGATGACATGATGGAATACCAGGTAGAAGGCCGGGTGGTGATACTGGCAGCCAGTGCCTGTGAAAGCGCCAGGCTGATGCTGAACTCAAAATCGCAACGCCATCCAAACGGATTATCCAACAGCAGCGATGTAGTGGGAAAGTATTTGCACGACTCCACCGGTGCGGCCATGGGTGGTATATTACCCCAATTGTTTGATCGCAAGAGATACAATGAAGATGGTGTGGGAGGTTTGCATATTTATTCTCCCTGGTGGTTAGACAACAAGAAACTGGATTTTCCAAGAGGTTATCATATAGAATATTGGGGTGGTATGAGCCAACCCTCCTATGGCTTTAGCTGGGGCATAGAAAACCTGAATGGCAAATATGCCGTGCATGGCAAGCAAAAAGAAGGGGGCGGTTATGGTGCTTCGCTGAAAGAGGATTACCGCTTCTTTTATGGATGCGGAGTGGGTATGGCAGGCCGCGGTGAAGCGATACCGATAGAGAGTAACTATTGCGCTATCGACCCGAATGTAGTGGATAAGTATGGTATCCCGGTATTAAAGTTCAATGTAAAATGGACCGAGCATGAAATAAACCAGGCCAAACACATGAAGGAGACTTTTAAAGAGGTAATGTATAAAATGGGCGCCATCATTACCTGGGGAGGAGATGATAATGAAAAGAATCAATGGGGATTGGCCAAGCCGGGTGAGATCATTCATGAAGCAGGTACTGTACGGATGGGTAATGATGCAAAAAGATCGGCCCTCAATAAATGGAGCCAGGCACACGATTGCAAAAACCTGTTTTGTGTGGATGGCGGACAGTTTGTAAGCCAGGCCGACAAGAACATCACCTGGACGATACTGGCATTAAGCATGCGGGCTTCGGAGTATATTGTAGAAGAGATGAAGAAACAGAATTTGTAAACCCTCAACCCCCTAAAGGGGCTTTATTATGGACAGAAGAAAATCACTAAAACTAATCGTAACCGGCGCAGTAGCTGCACCGATTGCCATTGCGGGTTGCAAAACCGATGATAAGAAAACAACAGCCTCTAATGCTGCTGAACCAGTATTCACCCTTGACCGCAACCCGGACGAACTGGTCTATGAAAAGAAGTTGCTGGCGGAAGAGAAATTCTTTACCGACCATGAATTTGCAACCATCACCATACTGGCGGACATCATCATTCCCAAAGATGAGATAAGCGGCAGTGCCAGCGATGCTAAAGTACCGGAGTTCATTGAGTTTATCGTGCATGATATGCCTGCTCACCAAATACCATTGAAAGGCGGATTGCGGTGGCTGGACATGCAATGCCTGAAAAAATATGAAAAGACATTCAAAGAATGTACAGCAGCCCAACAAATTGAAATGGTGGACCAGATCGCTTATCCCAAAAAAGCCAAAACGGAGATGAGCCAGGGTATAAAATTTTTCAGCCTGATGCGGGACCTGACAGCCACAGGATTCTATACATCAGAAATTGGGGTAAAAGATATAGGCTACGAGGGTAACAAACCCAACCAGTGGAACGGTGTGCCTGCCGAAGTGCTGGCCCAATACAAACTGGCTTATACTGAAAAGGAACTGAAAGAATGTGTGAGCTTTGACAGTAAGCCATCAGTATAATACAAGAAAGTATTTTGTAACTTACTGCGGACAAACCGTAAACTTTATTCAAATGAAAAGAATATTCTTCTTAAGTCTTCTTCTGATAAGCTTATTGTCAGGTGCAACAGCACAATCTTATGTTACACTCCACGAAGATTGTAATTATGGCGGCAAAAGCTATACCCTGCTGGCAGGCACTTATAATGGCTACCAAATGAAGATCGGCAACGACCGGCTTTCCAGCATCCAGATACCTTATGGTTTTAAAGTGACCATTTATGAGGATGATAATTACCGTGGCAAATCCCAAACTTTTTCCTCCAATGTGGCCTGCCTTGATGTCAACTGGAATGATATGGCATCGTCTATTGTAGTAGAAAGCACATATAATCCCGGTGGCGGTGGGTATGGTCAGGGCGATTATGTAACTTTTTACAACGACTCCTATAACAAAGGATATTCCCAAAGCCTGCGTCCGGGTATCTATTCCGGCTCACAATTAGGCGCTCTAAAATATAATATCTCTTCCTTCAAGATCAATGGAAACCTGCGGGTGAATTTGTATATCAATAATGAAAGCAACTCAGGTTATTCAGCAGTATATGATGCCAGCCAGAGTTATTTACCAGAGGGACAGAACGATAAAGTGGGATCAGTTACTATTGAATATTATTCCGGGGCCGGTGGTATTGGGGGAGGCAATCCCGGTGGTGGAACTGGCACCAACAGCTATGCCTCCTTTTATACAGAGTGTAGTTTTGAAGGAAATGCTATCCGACTGATGCCGGGTTACTATGACGGTAATAAACTGGGTTTATTCAAATACAATATTTCTTCCGTACAGATACCCTCCAACCTGCGGATAAAAGTGTTTATCAATAATGATAACCTGTATGGCCAATCCACGACGGTAACAGAAAGCATCAGTTGTATGGATTATAATATGAAAAACAAGATCGGCTCCATCGTGGTGGAAGAAAGGCGGGGCAACTGGGGTGGCGGAGGCGGTGGCAATAATCCTCCTGCCGAAAATGTGATCATTTATTCAGATGGAAACTATAAAGGGCAATCGGCTTACCTCCTGCCCGGCACTTACAGTACCATGGCACAGGCATCCGGCTTCCCGGATAATGCATTAAGTTCTTTGCAGGTACCGCCTGGCTATCGTGTAGTATTATATGAGTTTGAAAACTTTGGCGGCAAGAGCTATACCGTCAATGAGTCAAAAAGCGGTTTTACCATTTCCGGGTGGAATGACAGGACATCCTCTATTAAAGTATACAGGGATTAAGTATAAACAATAATTCCCGTTTAGAAAATAGATTTTAAAGTTATGATAGCTAAAAAGCTAATAATTGGGTTGGCAGTATCTTTCTTATCTGGTATTGTTTACTCACAAGACTATCCGGCACGTTTCACTACTCTGCTGCAAGACAAGGACACAACAGGTCAAATAACATTATTGAACGAATGGGCTTCAGTCAAACCAAAAGACCCGGAATTATTTATTGCATGGTTCAACTACTATGCCCGTAAAAGCCGGAAAGAGCTCATTGCCCTTGAAAAAGACAATAAGAACCAGGAAAGTTTTATCCTCACGGATTCTGCTGGTAAAACTGCCGGTTTTCTGAATTCCACTGTTATGTATGACCCGGCCAATCTTCAAAAAGGGTTTGATTATATTGACAAGGGAATCGCTTTGTATCCGGAGAGGCTTGACATGCGGTTTGGCAAAGTGTACATGTATGGTGAATCCGAGGATTTCCGGTCTTTTACGGCAGAAATTGTAAAGACCATTGAGTATGCCCAAACCATCAATTATAAATGGCTGTGGAAAGAAGGCAAACCGCTGGAAGATGCAAAGGAATTTTTCTTATCCTCCCTGCAAAATTATATTGGTACATTGTACAATACCGAAGATGATAATCTGCTGCCAATGATGCGTGAAATTGCAGAAACAGTACTGAAATATCATCCTGACCATGTTGAAAGTCTGGCAAATACAGCACTCACTTATTTGATCATCGGCGACTATGACAAGGCCTTGCCATTCCTGGTAAAGGCTGAGAAAATAAATCCCAAAGACATAATTGTACTCAACAATATCGCAGAGATATATAAACGAAAAGGAGATAAAGCAAACAGAAAGATCTATCTCGAAAAAATAATACTACATGGCAATGAGGAAGAAGCCGAAGATGCCAGGCAGCAACTGAAAAATCTTTAAACATAAAACAGCCGCAAATACTGCGACTGTTTTATTCAGTTAGAATTAAACAAATAACTCATTATACATACTCTTCCTTCGCCGTCTTACTGTATTCATCAATTAGTTTACGCTGCAGGTCAAACGGCAATGGCTCATATGCCTGGAAACTCATTTTAAATTTGGCCCTGCCCTGTGAAATAGACCGTAACGAAGATGAATATCCATCCATTTCTGCCAGCGGCACTTTGGCGATCACTTTCTGAAAATGGCCTTCACTGTCAATGCCTTCCACAATAGCCCGGCGGCTTTGAAGGTCACCCATTACAGCACCGGTCAGGTCATCGGGGCAAAGTACCTCCACATGATAGATCGGCTCCAATATTTGCGGATCTGCCTGCTGGAAAGCCTGGCGGAAGGCCTGCAGCCCTGCGATCTTAAATGAAATATCGTTACTGTCAACCGGGTGCATTTTCCCGTCGTATACAGAAACTCTGATATCTCTTGCATAAGAACCCGTCAGCGGACCGTTATGCATTTTCTCCATCACCCCTTTTAATATCGAAGGAAGGAATCTTGCATCAATAGCGCCTCCAACAATACAATTGTAGAATACCAATTTACCACCCCAGTCAAGATCATGCACATCGCGGCCTCTTACGTTAAGGTCGGTGGGTTCGGGCATACCTTCATACCAGGGCTCTATCCGCATGAATACTTCGCCA
>CALSAT010000342.1:0-4618 GCA_943372905.1 Bacteroides fragilis
AATTTGTACTTGGCAAATGGAAAACTGAAGAAGTACCCCTGGTAAGATTAAAGATAGAAAAGGCGGTGGAAATCATCGAAATCTTTGCCACACAAGGGATTACCACCGCCATGAATAAGGTAAATAATCAGGAGTTTTCACTATGAGAAGTGAGATTGATTACTTACTTTAGCAGCCCGACCACAGCCGACAGCCCAGGATACAACCAACCTGTCGGTATTAAAATCCAATTGACATAATGAATGCCTGAATATATGGGATGAACAACCCGTTGGTGTATCCGATATATTTATTAAAAACACAGCCATTGTATGAAAATTTTTTGTGTAGGCCGCAATTATGTGGCACATGCCCAGGAGCTGGGAAATGAAGTTCCCGACGAACCGGTCATTTTTATGAAGCCCAAAAGTGCTTTATTACAACCGCATACCCCATTCTATTATCCCGAGTTTACCAACGAACTCCATTATGAATGTGAACTGGTGATCCGTATCAGCAAGAATGGAAAATATATTCAGGACAAGTTTGCTGCTAAATATTATGATGCCATTACTGCCGGTATCGATTTTACCGCCCGTGATATCCAAAATGAATTGAAAGAAAAAGGATTGCCCTGGGAAAAAGCGAAGGCCTGGGACAACTCTGCCGTGATCGGTAAATGGATACCTTTTGGCAATATTAAAAACAAGAAGGATATAAACTTCTGTATGTACAAAAACAAAGAATTGGTGCAACAGAGCAATTCTTCTAATATGATACACAGTTTTGATAAAATAGTAGCCTATATCTCCAACTTTTTTTCAGTGAACATAGGCGATGTAATATTTACGGGAACCCCGGCCGGTGTGGGAGAAGTGGTGGTGGGAGATGAACTGGAAGGATTTATTGAAGACGACAGCATGTTTACATTGGAAATAAAATAAACGCCAAACCAATTGCTTACTACAAAGCCGTCTGTTTAATACAGATGGCTTTTCTTTTTAAGGGCATTGCTTTCCCTTAATTTTGCCTGCTGCAATGCTTGCAAATACATGATTGATGTAAACATACTCCTGAGGGCCTATCGCCTGATGTGCCAGGCCAGCGCAATGGCCGATACCTACGAGGCAAATCGCCCTGTTTGCAAGTATGTGCATTCCACCTCCCGCGGACATGAGGCGATACAATTGGCTACAGCATTTCACTTACGGCCAGCGGATTATGTAAGCCCTTACTACCGCGACGAAAGCCTGATAATGGGTATCGGCTTTTCTCCCTATCAGCAAATGCTGCAATTGCTTGCCAAAGGCAACGATATATTTACTGGTGGCCGTGAATATTATTCGCATCCCAATTATAAAGGAGATGACCGCCCCACAATTATACACCAGAGCAGTGCAACAGGAATGCAGGCGATTCCAACTACAGGAGTGGCGCAAGGAGTGAAGTACAAAGCCCTGACTTCGGAAGAGTTCAGGGAAACCGTTGTTCTCTGTTCTCTTGGAGACGCCAGTATGACAGAAGGAGAAGTTAGCGAAGCATTACAATTTGCCGTTCTGAAACAACTGCCGATCATTTACTTAGTGCAGGATAATAACTGGGGCATTAGCGTTACCGCTGATGAGGCCAGGGCCATGAATGCCTTTGAATTTGCAGCAGGATTCAAAGGATTAAACAGGGTACAGGTGGATGGCAGCGATTTTGAAGCATCGTATACAGTGATGAACGAAGTATTTGATTTTGTGCGCCTTGAAAGGAAACCGTACCTGGTTCATGCACAGGTACCGCTGCTCGGACATCACACCAGCGGGGTAAGGAAAGAATTCTATCGGACGGAAGAAGACCTTGCCAGGCATTCGCTGCATGACCCTGTTCCAAAACTGCGGCAAAAACTATTGGAAAAGCAGGTAGTTGAAAATGACATATTGCAAATAGAAAGAGAAGCCGCTGCATTGATAGCTAATGATTTTGTCAGGGCAATGGCAGCTCCTGAGCCTGATCCGGGCACAGTGGAGCAGCATGTATTTGCCCCCACCCCCATTACAAAAGAGAAAGGCAATAGGAGTCCGGCTGGTGCAGAAAAAGTGATGATGGTGGATGCGGCCCTATTTGCCATTCGTGAAATCATGGAGGCCCATCCTGAAGCAGTATTATACGGGCAGGATGTTGGTAAACGTTTAGGCGGGGTATTTAGAGAGGCCGCTACATTGGGCGAACAATTTGGCGAGCACCGGGTATTTAATACTGCTATACAGGAGGCCTATGTGGTGGGATCAACAGTAGGTATGAGTGCAATAGGATTGAAGCCCATCGTCGAGGTCCAATTTGCAGATTATATCTATCCGGGTCTTAACCAACTGGTAACGGAAGTGTCAAAGAGTTGTTACCTGAGCTGCGGCAAGTTCCCGGTATCTATGATATTGAGGGTGCCTATTGGTGCCTATGGCGGAGGCGGCCCCTATCACAGTGGTAGTGTGGAAACAACCGTGCTTTCCATAAAAGGATTGAAAGTGGCATACCCTTCCAATGCAGCGGATATGAAGGGATTGATGAAAGCAGCTTACTATGATCCCAACCCGGTAGTGATGCTTGAACATAAAGGACTTTACTGGAGTAAAGTACCAGGTACAGAAGATGCAAAAACCCCTGAACCCTCAGCAGATTATATACTTCCTTTTGGAAAAGCCAATATAGTTGTGAATGCTGCGGATCAGGCTATTAATAGTGGTGAAAGCTGTGTGGTGATCACTTATGGGATGGGGGTCTATTGGGCAAAAGCGGCAGCAAAGCAATTCAATGGACAAGTAGAAGTGGTTGACCTTCGTACTTTATATCCATTGGATGAAGAACTAATTTACGAAAGAGTAAAAGTCCATGGTAAATGTTTGGTACTAACAGAGGAGCAACAAAATAATTCATTTGCCGAAGCCTTGGCAGGTCGCATATCTAATAACTGTTTTAAGTCTCTTGATGCACCGGTGTCGGTACTTGGAGCATTGAACCTGCCTGCTGTGCCGATGAATATGCTATTAGAACAAGCAATGTTGCCGAATGCTGAAAAGGTTGTAGTGGCCTTGAAGCAATTACTTAACAACTGATAAATAAAGGATTTCCTTTTCAGGAAAAGGTGAACTTATATCAATCACCACCTCCACATCCTCCTCCGCAGCCAGAACAGCCACTATCACCGCCGCTGCTGCAACCCGAAGAATTACCATCACTACTGCCACAACCACTGTCAAAGGAGGAAGAGTATTCATTATAAGAATTCCAGCTACCACATCCTCCCCCGCAACCACTTGAATTACTCCTGTTGTCCATTGTTTTTTTATTCACTTCTGTCAGGAGGTCTTTGTCAATAATATCCCATTTTTCAAAGGGGATATTAACTAACAGATAGAGGTTGCCCTTTAATCGCCTGACTGTTTCTATTGCTTCGTCCCTGTTTTCTTCTACCAGCAGGGGTAAGGTTTGTTCAAGGTCGGTCATCTCCGTATTTAGCTTCTCCTTTATTACCTCACCTTCAGGTGTTATAGTGATTTTTCCGCTGAGCCGTTCAAAGAAATTCTGTCGAATTAAACCGTCCAATGCAGGGCTTTTGCAAACCTGCCGCACAAACCTGTTCTTGGTGAGGGCATGTTTGTAAGACAGTTGTACCAAGTGCCTGAATAATAGCTTGGTGGTGGGATATTTTTCAAAAGCCCGAGTGAAACCTACTTCATGAGGTAGCGGGGCGTAGGTAAAATAGTTTTTACCGGGCACTACATACTTATCAGCACGGGTATTGCTAAGGTCGTCATTGGGTGGTAACTCTGTTTTAAGTACTTGTTTAGTAAAAAGATCGATGAAAGTAAGTTTTAAAAACTGCCGGAGAGTTGGGGTAGTACCTTCTGTGAGGAGTAATGTTTCTGCCGGGGTAAATCGGGACAGGGTAGTCATTTCTTTTTGAAGATAAAAGGTTTTTTAATAATCCAGCTCTTATCTAAATTAATTCTTTGAAAATTAATATTACGAAATCGGATATCATGATCAGGCCAGTAATGGGCAGGTGCGGGATGGCCAAATTCTTTTGCGTACAGATCTTTGGTAAGTTGATACCAGTTAGTAAATTTATCTTTTTCATGCTGTCCGCCCTTGGTGGGCCCGTGGTGTATATCCCGGCCAAGGGTATTTTTACAAAAATCCAACCAATAAGAATGGGTATAAATAAGGTGCAGGTGCCATACCTGGTCCACTTCATCGGAAGGAGTAAGAGGATGCGTTGCGATACAAAGCAGATACATGAATTTTTTGTACTCTTCCACCGCAGCAAGGCTGTAGTCTAATGTCCAGCCATTTTCCCGGGCAAGCCGTTCGGTGAAGGTCAATGCAGCGCTGGGATCATCCAATTGGAAGGCACTGATCTTGCTCCAAAGTTCAGGTTGCTGCATAATATATATCTGGGTAGTTTAAAGATATTACATGGTTAGCAATTGCCTTGCTGTAATAAAGAAGATTCAGTAAAACATTTTGAGTAAAATACTTTCGTTGCTTTGGCAAAGCCTTTTTTAAGCAAGGCCATACATTTACCTTTTAGGCTAACTAAATGGACTATTTCTAATACCGGTGCAATTACTTTATCCTTTCAAATTTAGTTTTA
>CALSAT010000343.1:0-4605 GCA_943372905.1 Bacteroides fragilis
ATAAAAATAAAACCTCTCTGGAAAGAGAGGTTTTTTCTGAACCATAAACACACCTGTTTAAACAATTACAAATCCTTCATCTCCTTTGTCAAGTATTGTGATCCCTATTCCTTCACCATTTTGCTGACAAAAAGGTGGACAAAGGCTACCAGCATTATAAGCTAATATTGTATTATCACTTTCTCCGCTTATGTACAGGTCTTTGTTCACCTGTCCATTATCGGTTTCTTTCATTTTCGTTGCCACCAGTACTACTGTTTGTCTTTCAGCATACAGAGCCATGGGGGCGTCTTCTTTACCGTAAGCACCGAAATACATCTTTATTCCATCGCCGCCGTACTCTTTTACCATCGCCAGGAACTCCTCTAATTCCTCCACACTGTACCAAACGCTTAATGAATCCTCTTTTCCGATGTGTTTTGAATTATTCACCCAGCGCTCCCTTTTGTAATTACTAATTACAGTATTTACATGCTTTGTGTCCACAAGTTTACCAGCCTTTAATGATTTTAATTGAGTTTTGTACATAGCCTTAAATTTTAGATTTTACTTAATAAGTATTACCCTGTAAAGCTATTTTATAGGAATGGCAGAAATTGTTTATAAGTTAAAGTCAATCAATTAATTACAAATTAAGGTTATTTGTATTTTATAGATTGTCAACTAATAAGGTTTTTTTTCACGGAAAAAAACCGTGAAAAAAAGAAAAAAATACCGTGAAAAAGGGAAGAAAATAGTTCGTGCAAAAAGGGACCGATTAAGGGTAAAAAAAGGATTTACTCTGCGTCTTTATCGCAATGAGACTCAGGAGCAATATAAACCAAGTACAGCAAAAAAAAACCTGCTATCTTAATTAATTGTATTAAGATAACAGGGTTTAATGGTTAATGGTCCAGACAAGACCCCCAGGCAGTTGGTTTAGGTTGTCTTTATTGTAAATAAGATCTGGTGTGTTTCTGTCCCGAATTATTGTAAAAGTAATTCTGTAACGCCCTGTTCTTAATTCTTATTTTGCCATTAATTTGCTCTATTAAGTTACTATTTATCCACAAAAACAACATAAATCGTTGATTTAAAAAGAATTAAATTAAATATTTACTGTCTTATATTTGCTTTATCAGCATTATTCTGATCTTCAGTAAAAAAAACATTCAACAAAGGTTTTTTTGAATGAAAACAACTTCCCATTTTCTTTGGCAACTGATCCATTCGCTAAGCAGTAGTGAAAAACTGTTTTTTAAAAGAAATTTTCTTTCATCAGTTCCGGCAGTCAAAAAGCTATATGTCAAACTATTTGAGGCTATTTGCGGTCAAAAAAACTATGACGAAGAACTCATTCTTAAGCACTTTCATCCGCATCTAAATAAAAAAAATATTGCCTTCCAGAAACACTATCTGCAGCAGTTGATTTGTAAAGCTGTTATTGAATATGATGGGAGAAATAATGCCAGCCAGGAAATATACAACCAAATACTGCTTATCCGTATTTACCGCAAAAAAGGGTTACTGGATGAGGCCCACAATATTTGGAAAAAGGCTGTAAAAAAAGCCCGCCTGACCGAATCTTTTGCCTTGCTCAACTTGCTAAAGACCGAGTTTGAGAAGATGATCCTTTTCAGCAGTACGCATACAAAATATGATGAGTTGCACTCCCTTTTTAAAAGCAATGCCATTTCGTATGTGGAATACGCAGATATGATAACTCTGCGGGATATATACGCCGAAACGGTCTTACTAAAAAGAAAGGCTCATTTTGATATTGATAACACGCTGAAATTGAAAATAACCGGTTTGCTCAAACAAGTGGAGCAATACAACAAAGCGATCCATTCAGCATCATTCTGGTTTCGTCATTACTATCTCATCAATAAAGCCACCCTGCTTTATTTGCTCAATGATATTCCAAATGCACTACCCCTGCTAAAGGAGGTTCTTGGATTCTGGAAAAAGAACAGCTCTTTCATCGTTACCAATGGGGAATACTATGTAGAACTGATGTATATGATCAATTATACAGGCATTCTGTACGGAGATTACCAGTATGTAAAAGAGGCTTTCAATGACGACTACAATGATCTTATAGAAGATCCCGTTCAGCGGGCCAATTTTGAAGCCATAAAATACCTCGCCCTTAATAAAATATATAATAAGACGGCCCGGTATGATGAGGTGGAAAAACTACTCCGCTTCATGAAAACAAAATATGTGCAATGGGAACCCTTACTGAATTCTGATATGAACCAAACGGTAAACCTTTCCCTTGGCATTGCCAGTTTTGCTCTTGAAAAATATGATGATGCACTCTACTTTACTAAAAGAGGCATTACCTACTTTAAAGACGGTACCCGGGAGGAATTATCTTCTGTTGCACAAATACTATTGCTACTGATCACTTACAGTCTTAATAATGCCCGCCTTTTTGACGCACAATACCGAACCACCTATACCTATTTCTATAAAAGGAAAAAGAAACAACCTTTTGAGACCGCACTGGTAAGTTGCCTGCACCGTAGCTTTTATATAACGGATAATAAAAACAAGATCAGGGAATACCAGAAAGCCCTGTTAGTGTTTGAAGAAAATAAAGATGATGTGGTACAGCGGATGACCATAAGTATTTTTAATTACCCCGCCTGGCTGCAAAGTAAAGCTGACAGAATACCTTACCGGCAATTTGTTGAAAAAAAGGTGAAAGCAGAATTACATTCCTGATTGTTCAGTACATTTCTGGTATGAATACTGAAATACAAGTTGTCATTCGCCGTATAGAAAATGTAAATAGTGGTGAGCCTTGGTTTGGCAGAGCCATTTACCTTCTTCTGGAAGAAGTTGATGTCCAAAATGTGTATAGCCGACCCATGAATGCCGGACACTCGATGGCCGAGTTGCTTTATCACATGATCACCTGGGCAGATTTTACCCTGAAAAGAATAGAGAAAGATCCGGTGAACGACCTTGCTGGTGCTGAAGAACTCGATTGGCCTGCTATTGACTCCAAAATACATACATGGAAGAAAGGAATAGCGAAACTCAAAGCTATACATAGAAAAATAATCACTTTGCTAAAGAAAAAGAACGATTCATTCCTGGAAGAAAAAGTAGATTCTCGGGCATATAATTTCCGTTTTCTTATCAATGGCATGATAGAGCATAACATTTATCATACAGGCCAGATCGCTTATGCTGCCAAGCTTTTTCAAAAAACATATTAAATATATTGGCTATTTACTGAAGGCGGTGTAATTTTCCTCATGATCCCGTACCACCGTTCCTTCTTTTGGAAGAAAACGCCCTTCTTGAAATTTCTCCTGCCTCTTATAGCAGGAATTTTGTGTCAGCAAAAATGGGAGTTATCCTTTTACACATGGTTAATAATAGCAGCATTGGCAGCATCTGCTTTTTTTGGCTTCTCGCTTATTTCAGGCTTTGCCCGGTACAAATTTGGCATTGTAAATGGCCTAACCAGTTCGGTTCTCTTTTTTGCACTGGGCGGTCTTCTTGTTATTAATAAAGATATTCGCCGCAATACTCAATGGTTTGCACTTTCGTATAAAGAGGGAGATGCCCTGGTAGTAAAACTGGAAGAACCCCCGGTAGAAAAGACAAAATCATTTAAAACAACTGGCAGCGTCAGCCATGTGCTGAGAGAAGGGGCTGTCATTCCTGCCAAAGGAAAAATAATTCTCTATTTTAAAAAAGATAGTTCTCTTACCTGTTCTTATGGCTCTGAAATAATAGTTAAAAAGCCACTACAGGAAATTAAGAATGCTGGAAATCCCGGCGGTTTTGACTACAAGAGATATGCTCTATTCCAGGGTATAACACACCAGGTGTACCTGCTAAAGGACGACTTTGAAGTTCTGCAAAAAAAAAAAAGGCAACTGGTTCAAACAATTTCTTTACAGGTCTCAGGAAAAAATTCTTTCGATTTTGCGAAGGAATATTACGGGTGAAAAAGAGTTGGGTCTGGCAGAAGCGCTGCTGATAGGATATAAAAACGACCTTGAGCAATCGCTGGTTCAGTCTTATACCAATACCGGGGTGGTACATATCATTGCCATATCCGGCCTTCATCTTGGTCTAATATACTGGCTGCTTGCTTTGTTGCTAAAGCCTTTGCAAAAAAGAAAAAAGTTCCGCTGGTTACGACCTGTGATAACAATTCTCATTCTCTGGCTGTTCAGCCTGCTGGCCGGCGCCCAGCCTTCTATCCTTCGATCTGCTTTAATGTTTACCTGCATTGTACTGGGCGAATCACTTACAAGAAAAACATCCATTTATAACACAATGGCCCTTTCTGCATTTATTCTTCTGTGCATTAACCCTTTTTGGTTATGGGATGTGGGTTTTCAGCTTTCTTATGCAGCAGTGCTAAGCATCATTATTTTTATGCGCCCGGTCTATAACTTATTCTTTATAGAAAATAAACTGCTGGATGCGATATGGAAATTGAATGCAGTTACTATTGCCGCACAAATATTAACCGTGCCGTTGAGCATTTACCATTTCCACCAATTTCCTAATCTGTTCCTGCTTACCAACTTTGTAGCCGTGCCTTTATCCAGTGCTATATTACTGGGAGAAATTTTTTTATGTGCCGTTTCT
>CALSAT010000344.1:0-4595 GCA_943372905.1 Bacteroides fragilis
TTTGAACACACGAAACAAGCCTTCGATATTCCGCTTGTCCGGAGTTGTTTCTAACTGGAAGAATTCTTTAAAGGACTGAATCTGTACTTCAAGCAGGTCGGGTGTTTCAGCCAGGTGCTTGATCTTACCAAAATCCACTCTTGAGTTCACTTTAGTTGAAGACATATGCGTAAAACCGGTTTTACAACGTTGAGGACACACAAATCACTTACAGGTTCTCATTTTTTTCAAAATAAAAACCCATGAAAGTCAATTACTTACACATGATTTGGGATGTCAAAATATATTTGGCCAAAATAAAGGATGGCAAAGGTAAGGATTTATATTTCTCAACCAAGAAAAGTTTGCTCACAAGAACCCGGCCAAAATACATCAAACTTATCTCGTAAAACCACCACTTAATTATTTATATTGCGCAAAATCCGTATATGAAATTCAGCAAGTTTGTCACTGATTATCTGACCTTTACAAAAAAAGACCGGATCGGTATCGTGGTCCTGTTGTTTATTATTGGTGGTGTGTTTCTCCTGCCCAAAATTGTCTCTCCAACTCCTGGAAATACATCTGCTGATCCCGTAGACACAGCCTGGATAATGGCCATGAAGCGACTGGAACAAAAAGCACCCGAAAATGGAGGATCAGCTTTTACTGATGACAATAGCTCCAATTACCAGTATGACAGGCGGGTTAGTTATCCCGGCAAACCCGGTGGTGAATTTTTTTACTTTGATCCAAATACCCTTTCCGCAGATGGATGGCAAAAACTTGGATTGCGGGAAAAGACGATCCGTACTATTCAAAATTATCTCGGCAAAGGCGGTCAGTTCAGAAAGCCGGAAGACCTCCAACGGGTATATGGCTTGTTTCCCGATGAGTTTGAGCGATTGTCCCCTTATATCAGGATTGAGACCCAGGAAAGGGGAAATGCTAATACCAGTTTCTCAGATAACAGGTCGGCCGGAGAAATGGTGGCCAAAAGTTATGCACCCCGCTACTCGATCGTAAACCTGAATACTGCCGATACGTCTGCTTTGATCGCCTTACCCGGCATTGGCAGTAAACTAGCCTTGCGAATAATCAATTTCAGGGATAAACTAGGGGGCTTTTATGCAGTAAACCAGGTAAGCGAAACCTTTGGCCTGCCTGATTCCACTTTTCAAAAAATAAAACAATACTTGGTAGCTGAAAGCAATGCTGTTAGCAAAATAAATATCAATACTGCAACGGTTGATGAATTAAAAGCTCATCCGTATATCAGGTGGGCAATTGCCAATCCCATCATTGCGTACCGAAAAGAACATGGCCTTTTTGCGAAAGTGGAGGACATTAAAAAAGTGATGGCGGTGACTGAAGATATTTACAGAAAAATAGCTCCCTATCTTTCTGCAGAATAAAAAACCCTTTGCATAGCTGGAAGCTACACAAAGGGTTCAACTATCTGTTCAGTAGTCAGAATAAGCAATCTCCATCCCGAAAGAAACCGGGATTTCGATAGCCTTAGGCTATCTCAACATCAGCGCCAGCTTCTTTCAGCTTAGCAGCGATATCTTCAGCTTCTGCTTTAGAAACGCCTTCTTTGATGTTTTTAGGAGCGCCATCAACCAGATCTTTGGCTTCTTTCAGGCCCAAACCAGTCAGATCTTTAACGATCTTAACTACGTTCAGTTTAGAAGCTCCGCCACTTTTCAATACTACATTGAAAGCGGTTTTCTCTTCAGCAGCGGCTGCGCCACCACCCTCGCCACCACCAGCCATTACAACCGCTGCTGCTGCTGGTTCGATACCATACTCTGATTTTAAGAAGTCAGCTAATTCCTGTACTTCTTTTACTGTTAAGGCTACAAGGCCTTCTGCTAATGCTTTTACGTCTGCCATTTTGTTTGAATTTTTACCGCCTTCATTGTTTTTGACTCCGGCGGAGTTTAAAAAAATTGTTTTATAGTATAGCTTATAACTATCAGCCGGTAGCTGTTAGCTGTAGCCCATTACTCAATTATTCAGTTGTAGCTGTTCCTTCAGCACTGCCCGCTGCTGTTCCTTCAGCACCACCTGCTGCTGCAACCGGAGCTGTTTCAACTGGAGCTGCAGCAACCGGAACTGTTTCAATACCAGCGGCTTTCTGCTCGTGGTGGTGCAATAATGCAGCCAGTACACGTTTAGCAGGAGATTGCAACAAGCCAATAACTTCACCGATAAGCTCATTCTTCGTTTTGATCTGGGTCAGAGCTTTCAGTTGATTATCACCGGTGTACACATCCCCATTGATGAAGGCAGCCTTTAAAACTGGTTTCTCACCATTGCTTTCCTTGCGGAAAGAACTGATGATCAGGGCTGGCTCTTTGGGATTTTCAGAAAACATCAAGGCTGTTACTTTATGCAGTGAATCATACATGGCTGCATATTTCTCATTGTCTAATGATTCCAGCGCTTTTTTGATAAGCGTATTCTTTGCCACTTTCATTTCAACGTCTTTGCTGAAACAGGCACGGCGCAATTTACCTACCTGCGCTACCGTCAATGATTCTGTATCGGCAACGTAGAAGTTATTATATTGAGAGAACTTGCTTTTCAGCACTTCTATCACTTCGTTTTTTTGATCTTTAGTCATTGTATTAAGTTTTGACTGGTCGAAAATGTTGTTTGTCTGTAAACTTCCCTGCCGGAAAATTCAGCTCTTAATGTATAAACGCTTTTGCATCAATAGCAATACCAGGACTCATTGAGCTGGCCATGCTTATTCCTCTTACATAAGTTCCTTTAGAGGAAGATGGTTTTGCTTTCAGGATGGCATTGATCAGCTCCTGGCTGTTCTCAGCAATCTTTTCTGGGGTAAAGCTGATACGTCCGATGGAAGCATGAACGATACCTACTTTATCCACTTTGAAAGCGATCTTACCGCCTTTTACATCATTGATCGCATTAGCGACATCGTTGGTAACAGTACCTGTTTTAGGGTTTGGCATCAGGTTACGGGGACCTAACACTTTACCCAGTTTACCAATTTTAGGCATTACAGACGGAGTAGCGATGATAACATCCACATCTACCCAGCCACCTTCGATCTTAGTTACAAACTCATCCAGGCCAACATAGTCGGCGCCGGCTGCTTTTGCTTCTGCTTCTTTATCAGGTGTGCAAAGCACTAATACTCTTTTTGTTTTACCAGTACCGTGTGGCAGGGAAACCGTGCCACGGATAGCCTGGTCAGCTTTTTTTGGATCTACACCCAAACGGATGTGCAGATCAACAGAAGCATCAAATTTGCAGGTGGTAATGCTTTTTACCAATGCTGAGGCCTCTTTTAATGAATATGTTTTATTGCCGTCCACTTTTGCGTTTACGACTTTTCTTTTTTTGCTAATGAATGCCATTGTAATTCGTTTAAAAGGATTCTAGAATTAGTTTTCCCATGGAGCTTTACCTTCCACGTTAAGGCCCATGCTGCGGGCTGTACCGGCTACCATTTTCATGGCGCTTTCCACAGTAAAGCAGTTCAGATCAGGCATTTTGTCTTCTGCAATTGCCTTTACCTGTTCCCAGTTTACTTTACCTACTTTGGAACGGTTGCTTTCTTTGGAACCCTTTTGAATTTTGGCTGCTTCCATCAACTGGATTGCTGCAGGAGGGGTTTTCAACACGAAGTCGAAACTCTTGTCAGTGTAAACAGTGATCAATACGGGGATTACTTTACCTTGTTTGTCCTGTGTTCTTGCATTGAACTGTTTGCAGAATTCCATGATATTGATACCCTTGGAACCCAGCGCAGGACCGATCGGAGGTGCGGGGTTGGCCTGGCCACCCTTGCACTGCAGCTTTACATAGCCGCTGATTTCTTTTGCCATTTTTTAATCTTTTTTGGTTTTAACGACCTTTCGTTCAGGGCTTTATGCCAGACTACTTGATCTCCCAAATTCCTTACCCGCCAACAGGCGGATTTCAAAAGAACTAATTGGGGCGGCAAAGATAGGGGCAAATGCTGTACAGGCAAAGGTTTTGTAGCTTTTTTTGTGAGGCAGGGCAGCAACGATCTCCTCAAATATTTTTTGGCTCCTGTTGTTTAATGCAGGAAGCCAACTTCAGTTCTCCGATCATCTACTGTTTCTGCCGGTTCCGTTTTCATGCGATTAATCACGATATTCCCTCCGCATTTTAGTGTTTGCGAAACCTTGCCGTGGCAATTGGTGCCAGTACAGGGTTGCCATTGGCCAGCACAGTAGCCTGTGATGCCTGCAGTACATGAATATTTTGCTGCGGCACTGTGGACGGATTGTTGTAGCCAAACACATTTCCATCTTCCGTACCGGCATCATATGCATATAAGTCAACAGTGGTATCAGCTACCCAGGAGCCGTTTCTGTACAGATCAATACTGCTTACTCCTACAAACCAGTCTGGTGTAGGGCCCAGCATTGATTCAAAACTAACCCTTGAATAATTGCTGTTGCAGTAGATATTCACATTACTGCTGCCAGCGGCAGAAGGCGCTACAAATAGCATCAGCGATAATCCGTTGCGGTTCTTAATCATAGAGTCAATTTCAGCGAGTATAGGTCCCCCGCCTCCGGTTTCAGCCAGCACTTCTGTACCCGGGCTCG
>CALSAT010000345.1:0-4591 GCA_943372905.1 Bacteroides fragilis
TACCCAGCAGGTGGGACTCAGGTTCTGATTCTTTACAATAGTACATTCGGCAGAATCTGATAAACGGATCACCGGGTCAACTGTTTCAGTTCCGGGCTGTGCGGCAAGCTGATTGAAAAGGAGTAAAAAAAGAACGGGAAGCACCCACCTCATAAGGACTGTATTTAATACCCGAAAATTATACCGGTAATAAACACTAACCTATACCCACGGCAGGGTATTCAGCAAGAAAATTGCCGCCTTCTGACTATTTCCTTTTACTTAAAAATCTTCGTAAGTGAATTTTTGGCCTCCTATTGATGCTTCATACATCAATCCGCCTTTTTGCTGGGTAAAGATCATTACCCCATTACTGTATTTTGCATTTACCGACGCCCCGGCTGTAGCAGCCACAGCAGAAGCCTGGGCCGAAAATTCGATCTTGTTTTCTTTAAAGCGGTCCAGATCAGACTTGGTTTCAAAAAAGATAACTTCCCGGTAGGCCTGTCCACCAAACTGAAAACCAATACTTACCTGTGTAAGGCTGGCCTTACCTATCATACTTCCTCTTTCATACAATATACCTTTTCCGGCTGCTCCGCCTATACCGATACCCCCTTTACCTACATTCGGAAATATAACATAGCCATACGCATTACTGAACAAACTTCTCATCAGCCCGTCAGTAGCAATAAACTCCTGCTTTGCATCATCACTGTCTTCCACTAATCTTTTCTCTTTTCGGGTGGATTGAGCATCTGCAAAACTGGCGGCAACAATAGCTATGGCGGCAAGGGTAAATCTTATGGTCTTTGCACTGGTCATTGTTTTCATATAAATATATTTATTGATTATTTATGGCGGCAACGTAAGCCTGCCCCACACAGGCAAACATTTTGCCAAAATTAAACAACAATAGATAACAATGTCATAAACAATGGTGTACAATATAATCAGTGTGTCTATCTTTTCTTCCCGGCCATTTCTCTTCCACCCTGAATAAGGATCATTTCAACCACTTCTTTCTTTTCATTACGGTTGAATCTTATCTGGGCATCTATTTCTTTTATAAAGAACAGGTCTTCTTTTTCCGGGTGCAACTGTAGCGCTTCCTGTCCTTCTGGCTTTCCCATCAGCTTACCATCTTCAAGACTGATATTGACAACAAGCTCAGGGCTAAGATCGTACGTACCGGTGTATTGTTTCAGCACATCTTCCAGTATTTGAATGGCTGTCCTCTCTTTCGGTAATTCATACGGCAGCTCATAGAGAATGGCGAATAAACTATGGGTCATCTTATCAAGGTTTGGACTGCCGGTATTGGAAAGCAGTATCACACAGGTATTATCATCCGGTATGCTTACCATATTACTGGTAAATCCATGAATGCCCCCGCTATGTCCTACGGACCTTTTGCCTGCTACACTATCTATAACCCATCCATATCCGTACTTGTTTTTTACTGGCGTTTGAGCCCGTTGTTTAGAAGACGAAGACATTACTTTGTTTCCCTGTACTGCCAGGTGCCAGTTATAGAGATCAACGGTGGTGGAATAAATAGATCCGGCTGAATAAGAAACGGAGGAGTCAACAATTGGCGCCGGGGTGTTTCCATCTTTTCGGAGCTTGAAATAACCAATCGTTTTATTCGGGCTTTGCAGGTGCGTAAAATTAAAACCACTTTGTTTCATCTTTGCCTTACGGAAGATATACCTGCGTACAGCTATCTCGTACGGAGTCTTAGCAACATCTTCAATTATATAGCCCAACAATACGTACCCGGAATTAGAATAGCTCCATTGCGTGCCGGGCGAAAAGTCAAGCGGTTTATCTTTGAACAAAGTCATCATTTGCTGCCGGCTTAGCGGTTTATCAATATTTTTAGACATAAACTCCCCGTCATTAGTATAGCTGTAAATACCTGAAGTATGCGTCATTAATTGTTCAATGGTAATACTGTCGCCTTTAGGATAATCCGGAAAATACTTACTGAGTTTATCCTGTATGTTCAGCATTTTTTGTTCGTGCAAATTCATGATCACCGCAGCAGTAAACTGTTTGGTGATGGAACCGATCTGGAAAATGCTGTTGGCATCATTCTTACTGCTGTCTGCCGCATTGCGAAGACCATATCCTTTTTGCAACACTATTTTCCCTTTATATGCTACCAGCGCCGAGCCATTGAATTTTTCCTGGCGGGTGTAGGCATCCAGCAGTTCATCCAGTTTTGCAATATCCTGGGCAAAAGAGAAATGAATAGTGGAAAAGGCGGCCAGCAGCAGCAATATTTTTTTCATACTATTAATTATTTCTGTAAAGATAATTACCCTGTGACAAGCCAATATCAGGAAAGGTTACAGGCAGGTAAACCAAACTTTCACTTGGACGGCAACTTCCGGCTATTGGCCAGGTATTCACTCACCACCTCTTCCATATTAATCTCCATCAGGTTGGCCAGGGTTAGCAACCACATCAGTACATCAGCAAATTCTTCTTTGGCATTGACCTTATCACCGCTGGCAATGGCGGAAGATAACTCCCCCACTTCTTCATGAAACCATAAAGCGGTATGATAGATCCCTCTTTCGCTGTCGGTCTTAAAATACCGTTCTCTTACTATCTCTTGCAGTGCTGAAATTTCCATGTGTAAAAAATTATACGTTCAGAGTTTGGTGTTTGCTGCTTAAGGATTGTGTGATCAAACAGATCAATTGGCCAACTTATCCACTTTCACTTCCCGGCTGCCACTGTACAACTCATATTCCAGCAGGCGGCAATCGATCTTGCTGGTATAAAATTCTATCCGTCGTTTGGCCTTCAGCCCGATCTTCTTGGCCAATTCCAGGTTGCCGGTAAACACATAACCATGGTAACCTCCGCAGTGCTGCTTCATAAAATCACCCACACGGGCATAGGTAGCTTCCAGTTCTTTAATATCACCCAGCCTTTCACCGTACTCCGGGTTTACAAAAAAGATTCCAGGTACACCGGGAGGTATTTCAGTAGCGGCAAAATCACGTACGTCGAATGCGATAAGATCAGCCACCCCCGCCGCCACCGCATTCTTCTTTGCATTGTCAATGGCTTTGGCGCTGTAGTCGGTAGCTATGATGCGGAGACCGGGCACTTCAGTGATCTGCTCTTCCAGCAAAGCATCCTCCCGGAAATAAACAGCCTCATCATATCCCTGCAAATGCATAAAGGCATAGTTGGTCCTGAATAATCCCGGGCGGCGGTTGGTAGCGATCATGGCTGCTTCAATAGCAAGAGTGCCCGAACCGCACATAGGATTGACAAAAGGCGAACGCCTGTCCCACACAGTAGCATAGATAGTAGCGGAAGCCAATGCCTCCAGCATCGGTGCCTGCCCGGGTATTTTGCGGTAGCCATGCCGTCCTAATGAGTCGCCGGAAGTATCAATAAATATCTCTGCGGTTTCATTTTTCCAAAAGAGATGTATAACTGCACCCGTGAGTTCTGAACCGGTGGAGGGCCGGGTGCCTGTTTTGTCCCGCATCCGGTCCACGATAGCATCCTTTACCCGCAGGTTGGCAAACATGCTGTTGTTGATGGTCGGATTATTTACATTGCTGGTAATGGAGAAATAACCGGGTTCAGGAAGGATCGTTTCCCATGGATATAACACCAGCTCATTATAGATATCATCTGCATTTTCGGCTTCAATTTTTTTTAAACTGTACAGCACCTGGCTGGCGCATCGCAGGTTCAGGTTCAGTTTGATACAATCATTCACGGTACCGGAAAGCCGCACCCCTGTTACAAACGTTTCATCAATAGCAAAACCCAACTCCGTTACTTCCTGCGCCAGGTAAGGAGCTAATCGCTTAGGGCAGGTAATGATGATCTCCGAAGGGCTGGTATATACACTCATGATGGCGCTAAAGGTAAAGCCTTGAGCGGTAAACAAATAAAAAACCCGGCATCAAACCGGGTTTTTATAATAACAAAGATTGAAGCCCCTTTAATTAAGCCGTGCGAAATCTACCGTTGGCTTTATCGGCACTGCTACAGAAGGAGGAACTGGTCCGCCCAGACAAGCAGGCAGTGCATCAGTAAGTATGTTGCTCGTACCACTAAAGTTACCTGTCACAAGCAGGTTGGTGCATACATCATCAAAATGCAATCCCATTTCAGAATTAGCACCCAGTACACCCGGAGCTATGACCACACCCTAAGGACATGGGCCAAGAATAAGACCTCCGGTAAGCGGATCAGCCACATACACATTTCCACTGGCGCCTGTCATGCGCATTAAATAGATCTTTCCCCCGGGATCCATCGCCAGTCCACGCAAAGGCAGACCAGTGGTCAATGGAAGAAAGTTAACCACACCGGTATTAATATCTACAGTCACCAGCCTGTTGTTCGCGGCAACAGCCCTGTTAATGGCATAGTATCTTCCATTCCATGGGTTTCTCTCAATATCACTCAGGTTAATAGCTCCACCCGGTGAGATCAATGGAATGATGCCCACTACATTGGGATCTGCAAGGCTGAACTTGATCAGTGAATTAGGGTGCGAGCCCGCATTACCAGTGATACCCCAGCAGACACCGGTGATCGGATCATAAGAAAGTCCGGTCATACGGGC
>CALSAT010000346.1:0-4591 GCA_943372905.1 Bacteroides fragilis
CCTCATCCTTCCACGCATAATACAGGTCCCAAGTAATGCTGGCCGTATGTGGTCTTTTTTCCCAAAAGTTAGCAAACGGATCACCTTTATCCACGGTTCTTTTTGCATAGCCAACGATATGATATTTGTATGCTTCGCCTAAATTAAAGTGCGGGATGAATCCTTCCCAGATACCACTCTTATCCCAACGGGGATTTAATTCGTACTCATGGTTTTTCCATTTATTGAAATGCCCTTTTACAGAAACTGAAGTGGCATTGGGCGCCCATACACAGAAATACATGCCCCATACATCATTCACCTGGATGGAATGAGAACCAAATTTTTTGTATAGTTGATAATTAGTGCCCGCCTGGTAGTTAGCCACGTCTTCATCCGTCAGCAAGGAATAATTCCATACCGGTTTGGTGGTGTCAATAAAATTAAGTTCCTCGTACTTACTGTTTGCCTCCACAAGAGGCGCCGGAAAACTATTGTCTTTTTCAGCAGGTATTGCAGTTGCTGTTTTTTCTTTGCCGGGCTTCTTGCTGCGTTGGGTCATGGTATTGAATTGAGGTATAATTGTTTTAACTTAAAATTACATGAATGGTACCTGTATAACCGCAATTTTAAAAGAAATTGTCGGCTCAAGACCATTATTACTAAACCAACTTCTCTATAGCCATGAGAAAACCGGCCTTATTCACCATTATCCTTTTTGGGATAGTGATAAACCTCAATGCACAACAGGGTTATTTAAGCGGACGTATTACTGATACATCCGAAAAGAAAAGCCTCCACCTGGCTTCTGTATCCCTGCTGCGCAAAGCAGATACCACCCTCATCAGTTTCACCCGTACCACGGCCGATGGTAAATTCAGGTTTCCCAAAACGGATACCGGTGAGTATGTGCTGTTCATCACCTATCCCCAATTCGCTGATTATATGGACAAGGTGGAACTGAAAAGCGACCTGGACCTTGGTGATCTTTTTATGACCAGGAAAAGTAAACTGCTGGAAGAAGTAGTGCTGAAAGCCCAGGCGGCTGTGCGGATAAAAGGTGATACCACCGAATTCATCGCAGACAGTTTTAAAGTAAAAGAAGGCGCTACTGTGGAAGACCTGCTGAAAAAACTGCCGGGCTTTAGTGTAAATGCAAAGGGAGAGATCGTGGCGCAAGGCAAGCGGGTGGATAAGGTGCTGGTGGATGGTGAAGAGTTCTTTGGTGATGACCCCACGATGGCCACTCAAAACATTTCTGCCAAGGCGGTGGATAAAGTGCAGGTGTTTGAAACCAAGACAGAACAGCAACAGATGACGGGTATGAGCACCGGTAACGAAGGAAAGACCGTGAACATCAAACTAAAAGAAGATGCGAAAAAAGGAGCCTTCGGGAAAATAATGGCCGGTACTGATTTCAATAAATATGTTGACAGCAAATTGTTGCTGAACCGGTTTACCGGCAAAAAGAAAATATCAACCTTTGTTACCCGCACCAATGTAAATGCCGGCAGCCTGAACTGGGAAGACCGGCAAAAACTCGGCATTGAGAACGATTACGAATACGATGAACTGAGCGGATATTATTTCAGCTTTGGCGGCGGAGATGAATTTAATGACTGGAACCTGCGGGGCCTCCCCGATGCATGGACGGCCGGAGCCCTTTTCAGCAATAAATGGGATGCGGACAAGAATAATATTAACCTGTCCTACCGGTTCAACAGCCTCCGCACTACTAATGTGGGCACCAC
This sequence comes from Bacteroides fragilis, assembly GCA_943372905.1. Lineage (GTDB taxonomy): Bacteria > Bacteroidota > Bacteroidia > Chitinophagales > Chitinophagaceae > JJ008. The sequence goes on from CALSAT010000346.1 coordinate 1,731, forward strand.
CTTCACCCAAAATATTCTACCCACCGGCCTTACTTATTCAAACAAATACTCGACCAAGAACGGCCTGAACCAGCAACATGCCGTGAATGCCAAATACGAATGGAAGATAGATTCACTGGCTTCTGTTAAAATATCCTCTGTTAATACCTATAAGACCGGCGATGTAATTGGTACCAATGATGGAGAGTTCATCGGTACTAACAGGGATACCGTGAACCAGAGCTTCAACTCTTATGATAACCATACCCGCCGCAAACAGACCGACAACCAGGTAACTTATAAACAGCTATTCAAAAAGAAGAACCGCCAGTGGCAAACGGTGGTCCGCTTTGGCGTAACGGAAGATGACAATAACGGGCTGAACAAAACCCTGATCCGTTATTATGATAACGGACTCTTTGATTATGCCGATACCGTGGACCAGCAGAAGTTATTCGATGGACGCTCCACTACGGCCGGTATCAAAACCACTTTTATGGAACCGCTTTCTGCCACCTGGATGCTGGTGTTTGATTATGCCTACAATCAAAATCATTCCACTTCATTGCGGAATACCTTTGAAAAAGGGTTTACCGGAAAATATGAGGTGCAGGTAGCTGACTTCAGCAATAATTTTGAATTGGACGCTTTTTCCCATAGCAGCAATGCCATCTTCCGCTACAACGGGAAGAAGATAAAGGCTGGTATTGGGTCCGGTATTTCCACCGTGAAACTGGGACTGGAGAACCTGGACAATGGGAACATTAATAAATACAACTTCTTAAACTTTACGCCGCAGGCGCAACTCAACTTTTTACCCAAAGCTCAAACCAATATCGGTATCAATTACCGGGGTACCACCCGGCAACCCACCATCAGCCAGTTGCAGCCGCTGCGGGATAATACCGATCCGCTGAATGAATACATCGGAAACCCTGATCTTAAAGTGGGCTTTAATCATGGCATCTCTGTTTTCTTTAATCAGTATAAGGTGCTGAAGCAAACAGGTATCTGGGCCAACTTCAGCTATAATATCCAGGAGAAAGCCATCAGCCAGTACAACACTACTGACCAGGCTACGGGTAAACGTACTTACTACCCGGTGAATGTGAACGGTAACCGGAACTGGAACCTCTGGACGAATTACAATAAGAATAACGGCAATAAAAAGCCTAACTATGGATTCGGCATAAATGGTAACGGCAGCCGGTTCATCAACTTTGTGGATGGACAGCAGGTAACCACCAGGTACGGGATGGTACAGTTGGAGCTTGATTTCAGCATTTATTCAGAAGAAAAATACAGCATTAATATCAGCCCCAACATTGCGTACAATTCATCTAAATCATCCCTGCCCACCAGCATTGATAATAACTACTTTTCGTATGGTGGCCGGTTCGAAGCCACCAAGAGGCTGCCCTGGAAGATGGAGATCATTACCGACCTGAATGCAGACCTGCGCCAGCGTATTAATGCCTTTGCCACCAACACCAACCTGGTGGTGTGGAATGCCGGTCTTTCGAAGAAGTTCTTAAAGAAAGATGCCGGAAAACTCAGCTTTTCGGTGAACGATATTCTTGATGACAACAAAGGATTCACCAGGATGATCAACAGCACATTCGTTTCAGACGACCGTTTCCAGCGCATCAGCCGTTATTTCTTATTACGCTTTGAATGGTCGTTCAATAAAATGCCGGGAGGAGAAACAAAATGATAAAGAAACCTTTATTTGCAGCAGTATTTCTGCTCAGCTTGCAACAAGCTTTTGCACAAGCCCGTTTTTTTTCCACTATCAAAGTGGAGTTTGAAAAAACAACCAGTGTACGACAGCTGATGAAAGACCTGCAGGAAGGTAACAGCTGGTTTGAACAAAACAAAGACCGCTACCCTGTCTCCCTGCTCAACTATTATGAGTTTACCGGCGACACTGCCAGGGCCCTGTACAAACCCGGTAAAGAAGTTCCCCTTGACCCCAGGCTGTGGTGGCGGCCCGTTGCTGATAAGAATGTAGTGTACACTGATTTTCGAAAAGGTACCACCATTGCGCAAAAGCCTGTATTTGAAGAAACCTTCCTGATGGAAGACAGCCTGCTGAAGATAAAATGGAGGATCACCGGTGATATAAGGACCATCGCCGGGTACGATTGCCGTAAAGCCGTTGGTATCATCAATGATTCAATTGCTGTTTTTGCCTTTTATGCGGAGGAACTGCTGGTGAATGGTGGCCCCGAAGGGGTGCATGGTTTGCCGGGTATGATACTTGGGATGGGCATTCCCCGGCTGCATGCCACCTGGTTTGCCACTAAGGTAGAAGTGTTTGATATTAATATGGATAAAGTGGTGCCCGCCACTAAAGGGAAAAAAGTGACCCGCTCCACCATTTCCACCTCGCTGGAAAAAGTAATGAAAGAATGGGGCACTTATGGCAGCAAGCTGATCGTCAATTTCCTGATATAGGAGTTATAAAGTACGGCAACCGGGGGAGCTTTATTGATTTTTACTGTGTCATGTGGCGGGGATTAAATAGTCAGGCTGCACATGATATTAAATTGCTTGGGATTTTTCTCTGACCACGGCAGTTGCATATCAGCATTTCCAGCACTTCTCCCAACAGAGAATGCTGCACAAAGCCAACCCGGGCATAGCTTATGTTCTCCGCCCATTGCCAAGGCTTACTTCCTCACCGCCAAAGCTTACTTCCTCTGCGCTAAGGCTTATTCCAGCAGCGCATACACGGCAAAGCTGGCGAGCCAATGCTCTCCTCCGTATTCGCCGCTGACCACATGGGGCAAGGCGGCAGATAAATGGTTCACGGCTGAACGTTGCAATATCTTTCTCCGGGCATCATTCACCGGTAGAACGGAAGCAATGCCTTTCATACT
>CALSAT010000347.1:0-4578 GCA_943372905.1 Bacteroides fragilis
CAGCAAGAGCATCACCATCAATGGCACCCAAACCTATACCAACGTCTCAGGTGGATTACTGGTAAATTTAGCTACTCTTGGTACTATCACTCATACCATCACCAGCAGTAATATGTCCATCACATTTGATAATGGTTCTCAGCGCAACTGGCAGGTGGCAAGAAAAAGAGTATTTACTTACTCAGCTGGTATTGTAGTTACCGTAACCGGTACACATACAGAAGGTTCTGTTACCGGTATAGCGGAGTGGGGCACCAACCGTTTTGGTAATGGCTTCACCACCGTCATAAGTGATCCGCTGGTGTTCCGCCAGGACTGTAGTTTCCGTCTTACGGCCGGTAAAGTAGCGCACAATACAGGCCTGTTCAATTCTTATGTGATCTTCGGATTGGACGCAACGGGATTACCTGTATCCTGCCCGACTGGTAGTTATTATATGAAGATCGTTTGGACTGGACCAGCTGGTATTCCCCGCACTGTGATCCTGCCTTATTAATTATTCCCTTTTGATATTGAAACCGTTCCGTATTTGCGGAGCGGTTTTTTGTTTGCAGTAAGGTATAGTAACTGGCTTTTTACAACTAAATTAGCAGCATCATGTCTACTACTGTTATCAGTAATATCAAACAATTGGTTAATGTACGGGAACAGCATCATTTACTCCGCGGCAAAGACCTGGCTGTTTTGCCATGTATCGATAATGCTTACCTGGTCATAGAGGATGGGGCCATTGCTGAATACGGGCCAATGAGTGAATTACAATTGACAGATTCAGCAGTTGACCAGAATATTGATGCTGCCGGACAGTTGGTGCTGCCATGCTGGTGCGACAGCCATACTCATTTGGTATTTGCTGCCAGCCGGGAAGAAGAATTTGTAGACAAGATAAATGGGATGAGCTATGCTGAAATAGCGGCAAGGGGTGGAGGGATCTTAAATTCGGCCCGTAAAATAGAAGCGGCTTCTGAGAGGGAATTGTTGCAATCAGCCAGGGCAAGACTGATGGAAGTGATTCAAATGGGAACAGGGGCTATTGAGATCAAAAGTGGTTATGGGTTATCTGTGGAAGGAGAATTGAAGATGCTCCGGGTGATACAGCAGTTGAAAGAGATATCGCCTATTCCTGTTAAGTCCACTTTCCTGGGTGCGCATACCTACCCAATGGAATATAAAGACAATCACCAGGGTTATATAGACCTTATCATAAATGAAATGCTGCCGGTTATTGCCCGTGAAGAACTCGCAGACTACATAGATGTGTTTTGTGAAAGCGGTTTTTTTTCACCAGCAGAAACAGAAACGATATGCCGTGCCGGTATACGTTTTGGGTTGAAACCCAAGATACATGCCAATCAATTGAACCTCTCCGGTGGCACCCAGGCAGGAGTGAGGCTTGGCGCTATCAGTGTGGACCATTTGGAAACCATGGACGAAGAAGCAATTAGCTCATTGGCCCATTCGAATACTATTGGCACATTACTTCCCACTGCGGCTTTCTTTTTGCGAATGCCTTTTCAGCCGGCCAGGAATCTTATCGATGCCGGTTGCGCTATAGCTCTGGCCTCCGATTTTAACCCCGGATCATCGCCTTCCGGCAATATGAACCTCGTGGTGTCCATGAGTTGTATTCAGATGAAGATGCTGCCGGAAGAATCCATCAACGCTGCTACCCTGAACGGTGCTTATGCTATGGAACTGCAGGATGAACTTGGCAGTATTACCGTGGGCAAAAGAGCAAACCTTATTATTACCAAACCTGTTCCTTCGCGGACTTACCTGCCATATGCTTTTGGCTCAAACCTTGTTGATAAGGTGCTGATCGACGGGGAACTGATATAAAGCAGAGTAATGATAACAGGATATTCACCGCCTGTCTTAGTTCCTACTGTTTTCTTGTTGTATTTTCGGGATTCATGATCAGATTAAGGAAAAAGAAACCTGGCTTTTTTGAACGGATAGTGGCTTCCAACGAGATCATCCCGGCTGATGATCAGCGTAAAGGGCTTCAGTTTCTCATTTCCTTATTTGCTGAGATAAGACCGGGCACCACTAAAGAAAAGCGAAATGCGGAGAAGAATCTGCAGTATGTTACGGCCCAATTAAAACAGGAAAAGCTGGTGCTGGCCAATATGCAGCATGCGCTTTATTCGCAACTGATACACAGCGGTCTTACTAATGCTCTTACAGAAAGCGGTATCCCGCTGGCCCGTGGCTTCTGGCAGGAACTATCCAACCGGTTAAAACATAAACTGCTGCCCCCTCTGCAGGATGAAAATGACTTTCTCTATGTTATCAACAATGTCTTCTTCCGCAAATCAGATTATGTGTGGGTGGAGTCCATCTCCCGGCAGGCCTGGGTCGATTTTTTTCAGGCCATGGGCTTTAGTTTCAGTCAACGGGATACTGATATCAAAAAAGAGTTACTGCAATCCCTCAAAATACTTTCTTACCAGGTAGCCCAACTGGGCCTGGAAAAGGAAGTACTGAACTACCTGCCGGATGAAGAACGAACAAGGGATACGGCCTTTGTTTTACAAAACTATAAAGTGCATGAACTGGAAAGCATGGTGCTGGACAACGCTAGTGAAACGGAAATAACCAGTGCTTCATTCCAATTAAAAAATATTATTGAAGACTGCTACACACAGATCGATCACATCAGGGAAAGCCATTCTGACAAAGGGGCCAGCCTGCAGCAAACCTACCTGCTCCTCATTTTATCCAATCGCCTTCAACGGATGCAGGTTATTACGGATGTGCTGGATGCCGACAACCAGTTTGATACGGGTCGCTTTGTAGATATCTTTCGCCTGCTGGTACGCAACGAAAAAAGGAAAAATAGTATCCGGGAGTTTTTATCACAGGGAGTTGGTTACCTGGCTTACCAGATAGCTGAGCATAAAGGAAATAAAGGAAATAAGTATATCACCAGTAGCCGCCGGGATTTTTATGGAATGATCCGCAGTGCTATGTGGGGCGGGTTTATTGTGTGCTTCGTGGCCGTTTTTAAAAACCTGATCGGTAAATTAAAACTGGCGCCTTTCCCGTTAGGATTTCTTTACAGTGTCAATTACAGTATTGGCTTCATTGCTATTGAAAATACAAAGTCTACCCTGGCTACTAAACAACCGGCTTTTACTGCCAGTGCAGTGGCCAGTTCTCTTGATACAAAAAAGCACAGCGAGCCAGACCTTAATAACCTGGCAGCTACTGTAGCCAAAGTATCCCGCAGCCAGATCGCTTCTTTTTTTGGGAACCTCATCATTGTATTCCCCGGTACTTTTCTTTTGGCCTGGGGTTATGCAGAAGTGTTTGGAACTAAAATTGCAGAAGGGGAGACCGCTTTCAAATTGCTGAAAGACCAGCATCCCTGGCATAGTTTGGCTTTGGTTTACGCCTGCTTTACGGGATTCTTTTTATTTCTAAGTGGTATCATTGCCGGTTATTGGCAAAATAAAATTCAATATGGCCAAATAAAAGAACGGCTAAAAAAGCATCCTGCCCTGAAACTATCGATGTCAGCCAAACGGCTGGACCGCCTGGCCAACTGGGTGGAGAGGAATTTCGGTTCGCTGATGGGAAATATCTCACTTGGTTTTTTTCTGGGCTTCGCTGGTATACTTGGGAAAATACTGGGCTTGCCGTTTGATATTCGTCATATCACCATTTCAGCAGGTAATGCCGCTATTGGCGTATATGGATTGGGCATTGAAAATATTCCGCCTTACTTCCTGCTGGCAGTGCTGGGCGGAGTACTTTGTATCGGGTTTCTCAATTTTTTGGTCAGCTTTTCATTGGCTTTTTTTATGGCGGTGAAGTCGAGAGGCATACACCTTTCGCAGTATCCACGGTTGTTCCGTACCATCGCCCATTACTTCTTAAAAAATCCACGAGAATTTATTTTGCCTCCCCCAAAAACAACGGGGCCGGAGTTCAAGCCGTTGGGATAATTTCTTACCAGTTTTTTTATCGTAGACCGGCGACATAAAATTGGGCCAGATTGCGTTGGCTTCGCAGGCAAGCAATATCTTAGCATCAAATCTATACGGCATGCAACCTATTGTAGAATGTGTTCCCAATTTCAGCGAAGGGAATGACCTTGCTATCATCAAACAAATAACTGACCAGGTGGAAACAGTGGAGGGTGTTCGGCTGCTGAATGTGGACCCGGGGAAAGCCACCAACAGAACGGTGGTCACTTTTGTAGGCCCGCCCGAAGCTGTGATCGAAGCGGCTTTCCTGGCTATTAAAAAAGCAGGCGAACTGATAGATATGAGCAAACACAAAGGCGAACATCCAAGAATGGGTGCTACGGATGTGTGCCCGCTGATCCCTATCGCTAATATTTCTATGGAAGAGACCGCCAGATTTGCTCAACAATTGGCGGAAAGAGTGGGGACAGAGTTGCAAATACCTGTTTATCTATATGAAGCTGCCCAGCCCGATAAAAGCCGCAGCAATTTATCTGTGATACGGGCCGGGGAATATGAAGGCTTTTTTAAAAAAATAACACAACCTGAATGGAAGCCGGATTTCGGACCTGCCGTCTTCGATATGAAGCGGGGTGGCACTGTGATT
>CALSAT010000348.1:0-4548 GCA_943372905.1 Bacteroides fragilis
GGCGGGCAACTGGATAAATTCAAATCGGCAGTAGCCAGTGCAGATGATTTCTTTAAAGTAGGTGGCGGACTGCCCGATCCCACTTTGTTTGGCGTATTTAAACTGAGTGATATTCTCGACTTTGTAACAACTGATAAAAGTGCATACGACCTGTCCACACCTTTGTTAAGCCGGGCGCCAAAGGTCCCCAACCTTGTAACAACAGAAACTGAATCTGCAATAACCACTTCTTATGTAATAAAGCCAGCGCTTAAAGACCTGGACATAGGCGGTTTTGTTGGCTTCATCCAACAAACAGGTGCCGAATTTGTCATTACCACCCAGGTAAAAGCGTATAAAAATAATCCCACCTCGCCTGAATTTTCCACCGCCGCCTGGGTTAAGAATTTTAAAGTGGGTATTGTAAAAGTTGGCAGCGACTACCTGATCGGAATTGATTTCAAGGAAATAAAATTCATAGTGGATGCCGGAAAGAAAGCTGATGTAAGTGTGGACATGGCAACACCCTGTATTGTATTTGGCGGCCCGCTCAGTTTTATCAATCAAATAAATAAACTGATCCCTTCCAATGGATTTTCCGATCCGCCATACCTGGATGTTTCCCTGACCGGCATCAAATGCGGTTATACCCTTGCCTTGCCCAACCTCCAGATGGGAGCCTTCACACTCAGCAATATGACCCTGGCTGCAGAGATCAACCTTCCTTTTACCGGCGGCCCGTTGACATTGGATTTTCGTTTCTGTGAAAGACAACAGCCTTTTACCCTTACTATATCCTGTCTTGGCGGTGGCGGCTTCTTTGGAATGCAACTGGACCTGAATGGCATCCGGCAAATTGAGGCCGCCCTGGAATTTGGCGCAGCCGCTTCCATCAACCTTGGTGTGGCCAGTGGCAGTGTCAGCATCATGGCCGGTATCTATTTCAAAATGACATTTGAAAATGATCACAACTCCACCCAGCTCACCGGCTATGTAAGAATAAACGGCGCCGTAAGTGTGCTGGGACTCATCACCGCAAGTATCGAATTGTACCTGGCGCTTACATACCTGATAGATAAAGGCAAAGCATACGGAGAAGCATCGCTTAAAATAAAAGTGGAAGTATTATTCTTCAGCAAAACAGTCACAATTCATACACAAAGAACATTTGCAGGTGATGGAAGTGATCCAAACTTCCAGATGTCGCTTACACAAGGCGACTGGCAGGAATACTGTGGTGCATTTGCTGCTTGATATTTAATGACTGATCAAATAAGGAGTTCTTTATGAAACAGAAAATAGTTGTAACAGCACTGCCAGGCGGACTGGTGATAAAAAGCGGCACTAACAAATGGAAAGCTTCCGCCGCTATCTCACTCCAGGTGGAAGACGCAGATACCACACTGATAAACGTTCCGGATATGCTGGGCTGGGCCGGGCTGATAAAAGCTGCCAGCTTTATCGTTCACCTCAATGGTAAACCGGTAACCGCTAAAGTAGTGGGCAGTCCGGTGGATACAGACCTGTGGACAAAACTCTTTTATACTTCCGTAAAAGTAAGATCGTTTGTACAGGAAGACCTTTCTCAAATACCAATTGCTTCTTACCCGGTAAAACATATCATCAGCTATTTAAACCTGCTGACAGAACAAACAGGAAAGATATTCAGCAATGACCTCCCAAATGAAAATCATTTTACAGGAAACCCCGCACTCACCGCCATATCAGATTATGTTGTCGGCCCATTTCCCAGGAAAGGACGGGAAGAAACCCGGCTGAACCAGCTTGTCAGCAAAAGCCCTGCAAAGGGAAGATTAAAAGGCATTCTTAATAAAAACAAATCCATTCCTTTTAAACCTGAAGCAGAACCCATGATGGATTTTGCACAGCTTAAAAATTTTCATGGGATATATGATGTAAAGGAAGTGAAGAAATTTGTACAGGTGAAAAAGCCCGACTTTGAGTTTCATGATATTCTTTCTGTGCTTTCCAATTATCCGCAGTTGCAAAGGAAACTCGGATTGGTGATTAACTTCGAGCTCGAAGGCCCTGCTGCCGGTTTGATCATGAAGGCAACCACTGAACCAACGATCAGGATCATTCCGACAGGAATAAATTTCACAACAGACACCACTTTTGTTTGCCCCGCCACTGCTTACACAAAAACAGCCGCCGGCTTTTATGCAAAACCTGCTGTTAACAGTTTTATAGACAAAGGCCATTTGAAGATAAATACCAGTGCGTTCACGGTTTTCCAGGTGGATACGGATGGCGCTGCATTAAAACTTTGCCAGCAAATGGATGCCCTGCAGCTAAAAAAAGCAAAACATATTTTTTACGCTGCTAACAACAATATGCCGAATGAAGCGGCTATCCCGCTCTTTAATAACCAGGCCCCCAGGAAAGAAGGTACCCCCAGCCACCGGACCGCCGGCATTGCCGTGGCAAAAAATGGTATGGCGGAAAGCCTGAGCCTCAGGTTCAAACGGATGAATAACCTGAAAGGGTTATTGATAACCCCCGGCCTTGCACCGGAAGGAACAAGCGGAACAAAAGCCACCTGGATATTAACCAATGAGATACTTTATGCCGATGATATTAACCTTGGATACAGGATGGATGTGCAGCCGGAAGACAAACCCGGCAAATGGTTCAGCCTGCATAAAAGAAATAACAAGTATGCTTACCTCGACCTTTCAGGCAAAGAGAATGCAATAAGCGGCATGGAAGCGGATGAAGGATTTCTTCAAACAGCAGCGTCGGAAGAAAAAACTGAAACAGGCACCCAATTAAAAGTAGGCGAAGCAATTGCCCGCTGGGAAGGATGGAGCCTCAGTGTACCAAGGCCCGGCAGTGCCCTTAATGATCCGATGCTCGACCACCAGGAGGTATATAATAAAACAAAAGAAGCGCAGAAATATAAAACACCGGCCACCGCAGATTTCAAACTGAATGTAACACCGGCTATAGAAAAAGGAACACTCCCCATGCTGCGCTTTGGGAAAAAATATGCTATCCGCATCAGAACGGTTGACCTGGCCGGTAACAGCATTGACTTAAATACCCAACCGGAAAATGCTGCATATGCCGTGGCTGGTAATATCAGGTACATGCGGTATGAACCGGTGGATGCACCTTTCCTTGTACTGGGCACAGACATAAGAGATGGCGAATCAAGCGAAGTACTCGTAATACGCAGTAATAAAGGGGACACGGCCGAGTCATACGAAAGCAAAAATCAATTAACAAAACTGTATAAGCCGGAAGCCATCCGCCATGTGAAACCGCCCAGGACAACCGTGGAAATGTCCACCACCCATTCCATGCTTGATAAAGGTTTCGGACCAACAAACCAGGCGGAAGCGGCATTGGTGTATAAAAAAATTATAACTGATAAGGACCCGCTGATTGAAGAAACAACTTCCTACAGTGAAACCACCAACCTGAAAGTTATTGATGGCAACCTGAAGGAGATTCCCGTAGAATACCTGGCAGACCCTATGGCCGCAGGTGTTACGTTCTTTATTTCTGCACAAGACCCCAACCCCAAGGCGCCCGACCCTGAAGTATTTACAAGAAGGGTCAGTTTCTATTTTGATAACGAAGTAAAAGATGATGCCGCCGCCAACCAGCAGGCCGCTTACGATCAATGGATGAATCCCAAAACATTCCGCATCATCCTGAAAGAAGACAGCACGCCAAGTATTAAATGGGATGATGTCAGCAGGTCTTTAATAGTGAAACTGCAAAAGGGAGTGATAGTAAAAATGAATTATGCCTGCTTCTGGCGGCCCAATGATATTATAAAACTTTCCGGTGTGCTTGATATGATGGGTATGACAAATCTAAATGATGCCGTAGGCAAAAAAATAGCAAGAGGCCAGCATTGGATGTATTCCCCGTGGAGAGAGATCACTTTTGTACATGCCGTGCAGCAGCCTATTGATACAATAGGCACACAGGCTTACCCCTATATAGCTGACCTGGTTCCGGACAGGGACTATGGCGCCAACACCGCAAAGATCAATACTAAACTGCTGGTGCATGGCCCTTCTACCGGGCAGCTTGATATTGAAGCAGAATGGGAAGAATGGATCGATGATGTCACGCATACAGAACTTACCCCCAATGCCTTTCATAATGATGTACAAAGAATTAAAACCAAAGCAAAGGTCTTTCATTTCACCACTTTATATGCCATCTTCGAATATGCTTTTGGATCTGTTGTAAAAGACAACCCCTTTCCCGCCATCCCGCATTTATTCAATGATACCAAACACCGGAAGGTGAACTATCATACCATCGCAACCACCCGGTACCGGGAATATTTTTTCAACCTGGTAAAAGAAAAAGGGGATGCATTCCTGCTTACCCGTGAAAGTAATAAAAAGATGGAGGTGATCATTCCCAGCAGTGCCCGCCCATCGGCGCCACAAGTAGAATACGTCATTCCCAATTTTGAATGGAGCCGGGTTACAAACGGGCCCCTCACTGTTACCGGAAGGATCTCCGGCTTGAGGGTGTACCTCAAACGCCCCTGGTACAGCAGTGGTGAAGGCGAACAGTTGG
>CALSAT010000349.1:0-4547 GCA_943372905.1 Bacteroides fragilis
TGTAATAGCTAGTATTTAATCGGACAGTTGAGAATTAATTTTTTGTTTTCAAAAGGGATACAGATTAAATAAATTAGGCTGCTGAACTTACCTGGTTCAGCAGTTTTTGTTTGGCTAAGGTAATGGATTCGTTAAAAGTCTGCATCGGAGTTTTGCCAAAACAATATCGGCCACTGTGAGGTCGCTCGTTGTTGTAATGCTCCAACCACAGATCCAGGTCGGCCTGAAGGGTTTCCAGATCTTGGTATAGTTTTTTTCGGAAGGTAATTGCGTAGAACTCTTCTTGCATGGTCCTGTGTAGTCGTTCGCAGATGCCGTTGCTTTGAGGATGGCGGACCTTGGTTTTGCTATGGTCAATACCTTCAATTTGCAGGTACAGTTCATATTCATGATTTTCAGGCCTTCCATTGAACTCTGTACCCCTGTCTGTGAGTATTCTCAGCAACGGTATTTGCTGCTGATCAAAGAACGGAATCACTTTGTCGTTGAGCACATCGGCTGAGGTAATAGCATGCTTACTGGTATAGAGTTTGGCAAAAGCCACACGGCTGTAGGTGTCGATAAATGTTTGTTGGTAAATCCGGCCTACTCCTTTGATTGTTCCCACATAGTAAGTGTCCTGAGAACCCAAGTATCCGGGATGTTCTGTTTCTATTTCTCCCTGGGCTTCCTGCTTCTCTTTTTTTCGTTCCATAGCTATCACCTGGGCTTCGGTAAGAATCAACCCATCCTGGGCAACACGAGCCTCCAATGCCTTTAAACGCTTCTCAAAAATCTCCAGGTCGTGGCGTTGCCATACACAACGAACACCTGCTGCAGAAATAAAAATACCCTGCTTACGAAGTTCATTACTGGCCCGGGATTGCCCATAAGCGGGATTGTCAAAGGCCATTTTTACAACAGCCTCTTCTACAGCTGGATCTACCCGGTTTTTCGGGATAGGTTTACGGCGGCTGATCTCTCTGAGGGCTTCCTCACCTCCGGTATCATACAACTGTTTGATACGGTAAAAACTATCACGGCTGGTGCCCATTAACTTGCAAGCTCGTGTTACATTGTTGAGTTGTTCGGCTAAATTGAGTAAGCCTACTCTGGATTTGATTAACTTAGTTTCAGAATTCATAATCTGACTTTTGGGGGTTATTAATTTAGTTTGTCGTTACTCTAAATTAACCCCAACTGTCAGATCAAGTCTTAACTAATACACTTTAGGGTTGCATCTGTTGATATAAGCACAAAAAATGAGAGGGCTTCCCCTTTGACGGTGAATTATACTAAAAAAGCTTGGTGGAAGTTTTGGTAACTTTTCTCATTGTAAAAATGCCACTTACAATATTTACTATCTATATCAGTTGGATATTTAAAATACATTTTTTGCAGAGCAGAAAATAGTGGGCATAAAAAAATAATCCAAAATACGGCGAAGCTGCGTTAAATCTTTTCACCCCTGCCGACAGTTAGGCGTTCAGTTGCTGTATTCAATTGTGCAGCAATCTAATCCGTGTTAATCCAGATATCCGCGTGCCTGTATCTTCCCTCCAGTCATCTATAAAAAAGCGTCTCAATTTTGAGACGCTAACTATTTCAATTCTCCTTTTAGAACATGCCAATTGTTTCGGAATGGAGACAGTCATATTTTACTCCGCTTCCGCCACCACTTCCTTTACTTCCGGTATCATTCTTTTCATCATGCCTTCGATGCCGGCTTTCAGGGTGATCATGGAAGAAGGGCAACCACTGCAGGATCCCTGCATGGCCAGGCTAACGGTACCTGCTTCATAGCTTTTGAATTGAATAGCGCCACCATCCATTTCCACGGCAGGACGAACATAATTATCTAATAATTCTTTGATCCTTTTTACCACGTCATCATCATCAGCGGCCACTTCATTGCTGCTGGTTTGTTTTACAGCCGCCAGTTCTTCCTCATTGATCACGGCTTTACCTTCTTCCAGGTATTCTTTCAAAAACTGACGGATAGAAGGGATCACATCCTGCCAGTCTGTTTCGGTGGTCTTGGTTAGCGTTACAAAATTGCTGGCAATAAATACGGCCTTTATAAAGGGGAAACCGAACAGTTCGGTAGCCAGTGGAGAGGGTTTAGCGCTTTCCGCATCCGGGAAATCATTGCTTTTGCCGGGGTATAACAGCTTGTTAGCCACAAACTTCATGGTCTCCGGGTTGGGCGTCATTTCCGTATAAATGCTGATAATAGGATTGCCTGTTTTGATCATAGCTCACTGATTAGGTTGTAAAAGTAACAAGAATTTGCAGCTAATGTTTACGAAGCTGGGAACGATTGGAAGCCGGGATATCCGTAAGTGGGAAAGACCATTCCGGTAAGAGAACCCGGGTTTGTAAGTTTCAGACCACTGATGCTCAGTCTATTCCTTAAATTTCCCGCTCTTTTTCAGGTATCGGATCAGAATATAGATTAGCAGCAATGCGCCCAGTACCACGCCCAGCAGGATATTACGCAGCTTTTCATTATGTCCTGTCAATTCAGGATAATTGAGAAGCAGGAGCAGCGTGATACCGATCAGCCAGATGAATTGGGTGGTATGCTCTTTCAGTATCCAGCGCTTCCAGTTGAACTGCATACTGCCGAAAGTTTTTCCTATTCCGCTGAGATTAGGAAACCAGCGGTTCACTTTTTTACAATATTCATCAAAGCCGGCACCGAATTTTCCCCGCAGGAAATTTTCTTCTGCCAGTACAATGGCCTGGTAAATAAATAAAAAGACAGGGATGACGATGGCAACATACACCAGTGAATTCGCCAGGATGCCCACTCCGAGCAGCATCAAAATATTGCCAACGTATAAAGGATTGCGGCAATGGTTGAAAATACCTTCTGTAACCAATCCTTCTGCATAGGGTTTACCTTCTTTTCCACCCCGGACGATATAGGCCAGCCCGATGGTAAGTCCGCGGATCAGCTGACCCAGGCAGGTAACGAACAAGCCGATAGCAATGGGCCATATATAATAACAGCTTCCGAATTGCTTCGGAGAGAATAAAGGCCAGGAAGGAATGAATAATGCACCGTAAAAAAGGATAAAGATCCAGTTGCGGTATTTGAAGAAGAAATTGCCGATTGCTACCATAAATGAGGATAAAAATTCCGGAAATATAAATTCCTGATTCCAGCTACAGCTTATAAATGGAATTTGGGATTTAGTATTTGTGATTCTGCGGTGTTCATTTTTTCACCGCAATGAGGCCTGCAAAATTGTACCACTTAAAAAACACCTCGCAATGATTGAAACCTTTGTCACGCAATAAAGAGATATTCTCTGTCAGCTTATAAGGCACCAGTACATTTTCCAACGCTTCTCTTTTTTGAGAGATCTCCATTTCGCTGTAATTATTACGACGTTTATAGTTGTAATAATAATTAATGAAATCACGGTTGAAATTGCTTTCTTCTGCCAGTATCTTTTCTACTAATATCAATACTCCGCCGGGGTTCAATCCATCATAGATATCTTTTAATAAACGCTCCCGGTAGATAGGGCGGACAAACTGAAGCGTAAGGCAGAGTACCACCACCGAGGCATTGCTGATCTTTACTCCCTGTCCCAGGTCTGCACAGCGCAATTCATACGGCCGGGAAAAACCCAGCTCCATCAACTTTGATTTGCATTTATCCAGCATCTCCTGAGAGTCGTCGATACCAATAAAACGGATATCCTGTTGCACCATCGTGTCCATACCGATCATAGTAGTGCCGGTTGAGCAACCGAGGTCATATACATCAGCGCCTTCTTTGGCATGATCGGCAGCCAGTTCGGCCATCATCCGTTGAATTTCTCCGTAAAACGGAACGGAGCGGTTCACCATATCATCAAAAACCCTGGCTACGTTAGCGCCGAATTTAAAATCGCTGGCCTTTTCTATTTCGTCCCGGAAAACTTCATCTTTGCTCATACAGTATATTGAATGATGCAAAGTAAAGGATTTTAAAGCGGAGCGAACCAGACCGCTAAACAGAATGTAATATTTATATGAAGAAAATGTATCACCTCGGAAATTGCACTACCTGCCAGGCCATTATCAAAGAAACCGGTATCGATGTCTTGCAAAAAAAGCAGGGAAACAAATTAGTGATGCAGGATATAAAATTTGAAAAAATAACTCCGGCACAACTGGATGAAATGAAAACAATGGCAGGAAGTTACGAAGCGCTGTTCAGCCGCCGGGCCATCAAGTACAAAGAACTGGGCCTGAAAGACAAAAAACTGGAAGAAAAGGACTACCGTAATTTTATCCTGGAAGAATATACCTTTCTGAAAAGGCCCGTTGTGATCCTCGATGACAACATATTTATCGGCAACGATAAAAAGAATGTGGAAGCGCTGAAGAAAGCCCTTAGCTGATGATGCTATAACAATAACAGGATCAGCAACTGTGCGGCTACGATACGCAGTATCATCGTAAGCGGGTACACCGTGGCATAGGTAATGGAAGGAATATCGCTGCCGGTAAGTTTGGTGGCAAATGCCAGCGCCGGCGGATCGGTGGACGCACCGGACAGCAAACCACAT
>CALSAT010000350.1:0-4540 GCA_943372905.1 Bacteroides fragilis
GGGGAAAAAGTAATGATGATCGGCGATGGACTGAATGATGCAGGGGCCCTGCGCCAATCTGATATCGGCATCGCTGTAGCAGAACAAACAAACAATTTCACCCCCTCCAGTGATGCCATCATTGAAGCCAAACAACTATCCCGGCTGCCAAAATTCATCCAGCTCTGCCGGGCCAACCGGCAGATCGTTATCGCCAGCTTTGTATTATCTATCGTGTATAATATAATAGGGCTCTTTTTTGCAGTACAGGGCACCTTGTCGCCGCTGGTGGCAGCTATCCTTATGCCCAGCAGTTCACTCAGCATTTTGCTGCTCACATTTGGCAGCAGTAGCCTGCTCGCCAGCCGGATGAAAATGTAAGAGTTGCCCGGCCGCTGAATGGCATAGTAAACAGGTCTTTAGAAAAAATTTGACGCCCTCCTAAAAGAAGTAATTATATACTGCCCGGGGATGGTCTTTCAACAGATGGTGCACCCCAAGAATATCCCGGTTTCCGTTTCATTGAGCAAAATCAGTTCGACGCTTGATACTCGTTACCCGCCGCAGGGGAGCAGCAAAATACTTTTACCGCTAATAAATATTAAAGATGAGTGTGATCATTATTTTATTGGTGGCCAGCATATCCATAGCTGCCTTATTCCTGTTCGCTTTTTTATGGGGGGTGAAATCCGGCCAGTTTGAGGACGACTACTCTCCTTCCTCCCGCATCTTATTTGATGACAAACCTTCCTCCAAAACCAAAACACAATAACACTAATAAACAATCTCCCGATTATGCAAGTAGAAAAATTCTATTACGACAATAAGATTGTAAAGGCATTCGGATTCGCCACCGTCATCTTTGGTATCGTAGGTATGCTGGCCGGCTTATGGGCGGCCATCCAGATATACTACCCGGCCAGTAGTCTGAATTTTGCCCCCACCACCTTTGGACGGCTGCGCCCGCTGCACACCAATGCCATCATCTTTGCATTTGTGGGCAATGCGTCATTTGCCGGTATCTACTATTCACTGCAGCGGTTGTGCAAAGCCCGTATGTTCAGCGATAAACTAAGCTGGGTGCATTTCTGGGGCTGGCAGGCCATCATCGCCGCAGCAGCCATCACACTGCTGCTTGGTAAGACCACCGGTAAAGAATATGCCGAGCTGGAATGGCCTATTGATATCGCCATCACATTAATATGGGTGGTATTCGGTATCAATATGTTTGGCACCATCCTCAAAAGAAGGGAGAAACATTTATACGTAGCCATCTGGTTCTACATCGCCACTTGGGTTACCGTGGCCATGTTGCATATTGTCAACTCCATTGAAATCCCTGTATCCGCTTTAAAGAGCTATAGCTGGTACGCCGGTGTGCAGGATGCCCTGGTACAATGGTGGTACGGGCACAATGCCGTAGCCTTCTTCCTCACCACACCAGTACTGGGATTGATGTATTACTTTTTGCCAAAGGCAGCCAACAGGCCGGTATATTCCTACCGCCTTTCTATCATTCACTTCTGGGCATTGATCTTTATCTATATATGGGCAGGGCCTCACCACTTGCTGTACACCGCTTTGCCAGATTGGGCACAATCACTCGGTGTGGTATTCTCCATTATGCTTATCGCACCCAGTTGGGGCGGTATGCTGAATGGATTATTTACACTCCGCGGTGCGTGGGATAAAGTACGGGAAGATCCTGTTTTAAAATTTATGGTCGTGGCCATCACCTGTTATGGTATGAGTACGTTCGAAGGACCCCTGCTGAGCCTGAAAAGTGTGAACGCTATCTCCCACTTCAGCGACTGGACCATTGCCCACGTACATATAGGTGGCTTGGGATGGAATGGCTTCCTGGCCTTCGCTATCCTTTACTATATGATCCCGAAAATGTGGGGTACCAATTTGTACTCAAAGAAACTGGCCACCAATCACTTCTGGCTCGGTACTATCGGCATCATCATTTATGCAGTACCACTCTACTGGGCAGGCTTTGAACAAAGCATCATGTGGAAACAATTCACCGCAGAAGGACAACTGAAGTTTGACTTCATGCAAACAGTGAATAATATTAAACCTATGTACTGGGCCCGCAGTATAGGCGGTACTTTATATCTCGCCGGTGCACTCATGATGGTGTACAACCTGTACAAGACCGTAAGACAAGGCAAGTTCATCCCCAATGAAGCTGCCGAAGCTGCACCATTAGTAAAAGAAGCATCTAAGAAAAAAGAATACTGGCACAGGGTAATTGAAAGAAAACCAGTCACCATGCTGGTACTCAGTCTTATCCTGGTTGCTATCGGTGGTTTAGTGCAAATGATACCCACCTTCCTCGTTAAATCAAACATACCCACCCTGGCAAGTGTAAAACCATACACACCGCTGGAATTACAGGGTCGTGATATTTATATAAGAGAAGGCTGCTACACCTGTCACTCACAAATGGTACGTCCCTTCCGGGATGAAGTAAAACGCTATGGCGAATACTCCAAAGCCGGTGAGTTTGTCTACGATCATCCTTTCCAGTGGGGCAGTAAGCGCACCGGTCCCGACCTGGCAAGAGTAGGAGGTAAATATCCCGATAGCTGGCACTACAATCACATGTATGAACCCAGTTCCATGACAGACGGTTCACTAATGCCACGGTATATCTGGTTGCTGGATGACAATATCGATACCGCCTCCACTCCGGCCAAGATAAGGGCCATGCGGACACTCGGTGTGCCTTATCCAAAAGGCTACGACAAAATTGCCAACCGCGACCTCATGCGCCAGGCAGATTCCATTGTGGCCAACCTGAAGAAAGATAATATCCCCACCCCTGCTAATAAAGAGATCATCGCATTGATCGCTTACCTGCAGCGGCTGGGCCGGGATATAAAGGCAGAACCAAAGAAAGTAATAGCCAGCAATTAAAAACAACTGTATGAAATTCATCAACTATATAGAAAAAGTAAGCGGCGTCGATATCATGGGAATTGTATCCTTAGTGGGGTTCTTTTTATTCTTCCTGGTAATGGTGACCTGGGTATTTAAAACAAGGAAGAAAAAATTCCAGGAGATCAGCCGAATACCACTAGACAACTAAGTATTTACAAAACTAATAAGCTATTATCTATGCGCAACAAATTGAAATATATACTCGGGCTTATTGCCGGAATGTTTATACTGTCTGTTCAGCCAGCCTGGGCAGCCGATCCGCCCGCCCCCTCTGCTTTCAGCAACCCACTGGCCATCACATTGATTGTATTGATGCTCCTGTTGCTCATCATCATTGGCGTACTGGCAAATATCCTGGTAGGTACCGCAGACCTCAAAGTGAAAAAGAAATTGAATGGCAGCGGAAGCAAGGTACTCAGTGTGCTCTTCCTGCTCGGGTTCTTACTCGCAGGCCCGGTACTATTCGCACAAGGCACCACGGCAGATGCACCCAAAGCAGCCAGCACCATCGGTGGTATGGCGGCCTCCACTTTCTATATCATGGTAGCAGTCATCTTCCTGGAGTTATTCATCATCATAGCCATGCTCTTCAATATTAAGTTCCTGCTGAAGAATGAAAAAGAAAAGATCATCAGCGCTGCCGAACTCGAAGAGTATAAGAAAACAAGGCTTACCTGGTGGGACCGCTTCAATAAACTCAGGCCCGTTACCGAAGAAGCCGAACTGGACCTCGGCCATGAGTATGATGGCATCCGTGAACTCAACAACCGGCTTCCGCCATGGTGGCTGTATGGTTTCTACCTCACTATCCTCTTTGCTGTGGTTTACCTCTGGCGTTTCCATGTATCACATACCGGGCCTTCCAGCGAAGAAGAATATAACCGCTCAGTGGTTCGGGCAGAAATGAAAATAAAAGAATACCTGAAAACCAAAGGTGATGCGGTAGATGAAAATACGGTCACCCCTCTTACAGATGCTGCTAACCTGGCAGAAGGTAAAACCATTTACGATAAATCCTGCGCCACTTGCCACTTGGCATCAGGTGCCGGTCTTACGGGCCCTAATCTGACTGATGATTACTGGATTCATGGCAACGGTATTAAAGATCTTTTTAAAACAGTAAAATATGGTATCAATGCCATGCCCACCTGGCAAAATACGTATAGTAATAAACAGATCGCCCAGGTAATAAGCTATGTAAAAACGCTGCATGGCACCAAACCGGCTAATCCGAAAGCGCCGGATGGAGTATTGATGAAAGAAGAACCAGTCCCGGCCGCCGGTGATTCATTAAACAAAAAACCGGCAACAGATACCGTAAAGAAACAAGAGAACAAAGTAGTAATGAATAAGTGATAAGGAGAACAAAAGATGAATGAAACAAAGACCAATACCACTTCAACAGGCACCGAATCCAATGAATCTTTCCGCGACAGGATTGCCACGGTAGATGCCAAAGGAAAACGTCAATGGGTATTTGCACAAAAGCCCAAAGGCAAATTTTATAATATCCGCACCTGGGTTAGCTGGGGGTTCTTCATTCTGTTCTTCACCCTTCCATTCATTAAAATGAATGGAAGGCCGCTTTTCCTGTTCAATATTCCCGAAGCCA
>CALSAT010000351.1:0-4526 GCA_943372905.1 Bacteroides fragilis
GAACTGATGATGATCATGCTGATAATACCCGCCAGTAAACCTCCTGTACCAAGAAAAAGCAAGTATAATGAGCTGTCTTCGGGGCCATTGACGAAAACAAAAACCAGCACCACAAATACAACTCTTGAAAGCAATGTAACTCCAGCCAGCCACTGCATTTTCTCCAGCCCCTGAAAAAACCAGCCTGGCAGAAATGCCTGCCCGGGTACATACACAAATGCCAGGCAATACAGCAAAAAGTTCTGCTGTATAAAAGGAAAGATCAATACCAGTACTAAAAAGAGGAGGATGGCAATGCAACAAAGAAATACTTTTGAAAAAAAGACCCGGGAATAAATAACGGACAAAGAATTTTTATCATGGCGACTCACAGACACATCACGGGTACCTGTTTGATTAAATCCATAATCCACTAACGTGGCCAGGTAAAACATAATGACCTGCGCCACCGCCACCACACCAAAATTCTCAACACCGATCCTTGCAATAACGAAGGGGATGACCAGCAGTTGCAGCAGCGAGTTGACGACCTGTACAAAGCCAAGTGAAAAAAAATTCTTTACTAAATGCCTGTTGTTGTCCGTAGCCATAGCTGTTGACGAAGATAAGGAGCCGTTCCCGGCAATCATACTAAATATATATTCCTTTTGTCCTTATCAAGCAACCTGTCTTCGCAAGTCTCCGATTGAGAATTGGCAGTGCCGACAGTCCTGCTAAGTACCTGCATGCCCTGCGGAAAAGGATATATTCATTATTAATAAAATTTACTATTTTCATCAAAAGGCATTCATGACAGCAGGTAAAAAAAATAATACTGAACAACAGGAGGACATTGACCTGCTGTTACTTGTTGAAAGATTTCTTCTCTTTGTAAAAAAATTTGCCTGGCTATTTTTAGTTGCTGTCGTTCTGGGTCTGACAGCGGGGTATTTGTTTTATCGTAGCATACCTAAAACCTACCAGTCTCGGCTGGTGGTTCATTCCTTTATACTCACTAATCCTGAACAACTGCAGATATTAAGCAACTGGAACAGGTTGTTGCACCAAAAGGAATACAAAAGCCTCTCGGTATTGCTCAATTGTCCTGAAAATATTTTACACAGAGTAAAACAATTAAAAGGCAAGGAAATTCAGCAGGTCTTCTCGCCCAATAATCCCAATGGCTTCACGATAGATGCATTAGTTACCAATAATGATCTTCTCGACAGCCTGCAGGCAGGTATCGTATATGGCTTTGAAAACAGTGAGTATATAAAAGAGAAACTGGCTGTAAAAAGAGCAATTTTGCAGGAACTAATTAGTAAAACAACCGAAGAGATCAAAAAACTTGATTCTACCAAAAAGATCATGGAAAGCATCATCGGCGGTAGTGGCAGAAGCTCCTCCTCACTGATAGTGGATGGCTCCAGTATCAACCGTCAGCTGATTGAAATGAATGAAAAGCTGCTGGGGTTCAAAGAAAGCCTTCGCTTCACCAATGCGGTACAGGTATTACAAAGCTTTAGTAAATTCAATATCCCATCAGGACCAAAGCTGATTCCCTGGCTGATAATGGGCCTGGTTTCATTTGTTTGCATGGCATGGGCCAGTGCCGTAATATATAATATCAACCAAAAGCTGAAAAGAAGAAAGATGGATCACCAAATTGAATAATTATCATCTTCTAACTGATGTTGCATGAAGCAGTCGCCGAAAGAATTGTCGCTATTATCTCAACTGCTGTTTTATTCCTATATACTTTTTTTTATCAGCCTGGTATTCTCTTTCCGGGCCGTAAGCAGTATCAGTACCGGGCTGCTCATCCTGTGGGGAATTCTTTATACCAAGCAACAAACCGGGGCCATCTTTCATAAAAACCTGGTGAATCTTTTCTATATCGCCTGTATTATTTATTTTCTCTTTTTGCTGATCAGCTTTTTCTTTACCCAATATTCTGCCGAAGCATGGCGCCAAATTCTTTTAAAATCCGGATTGATCCTGGTACCACTGGCTGTTTGTTGCTCTGGTTATATAAATTCTTCTTCCAGGAAGAAGCTGCTGTTCGCCTATAGCGTAATACTTACAGCCGCCTGTCTTTTTTGTATAGGTATGGCCATAAGTCATTTTATCCGTACCGGCGATGACTCACACTTCTTTTATCATACACTGGTAAGCCCTTTAAGGCAGCATGCTGTCTATTTCTCTATACTCATTTTCTTTGCCATACTCTTCCTGCTTGAAAGCGCCAAATCCAGGCAATGGCTCTTTCATCCTGTTGTTCATTTCAATATACTTGCCTTCTTTGCTTTCTTCCTTATCCTACTATCCTCCAAATTGGTAATTGCTTTTTGGGGCATTTATCTGCTATACTATTTTGCAACTATTGGCCACCTGGCCAAACGTTCCAAAGCCGCTGTTACTCTTTCCGCCTTAGTAGTGATCGTAACGGGAATGTTGATCTTTACCACACACAACCCGGTAAGCAGCCGGTTCAAAGATATCTTCCAGGGCAATTTGTCTTTATTCAATAAAGACAAATATCATCCGCAGGATTATTTCAACGGACTTCAGTTCAGGTTGCTGCAATGGAAATTAGTTCCGGAGATTCTGAATGACCAGCAAAGCTGGTGGACCGGGGTGGGACCAGCAAATTCCCAGACAATCCTTGCACAGAAATATATTGCCAGGAATATGTACAGCGGAAACACAGGTTCTGCAGACAAGGGTTACCTGTTGTATAATTCTCATAACCAGTTCCTCGAATCACTGCTGAAAAACGGTGTTCCGGGTGCGATGTGCGTCCTTCTTATGTTCCTTGCTTTACTGAGGATAGCCTGGCTAAAAAAGAGGCGGCTACTCACTTTTACTGTGCTGCTGCTGCTCTTGTATAGTCTAACAGAAGCAGTACTTGAAACACAATATGGCCTGCTCATCTTTATTTTTTTCCCCTTATTCTTTTCACAAGATTAGCTAAAGCCAACGTTTTGCCTTATTCTTACGATTGATACCACACGATATATAACTATGCATTTCTTATCAGCCGTCATAATCACCTTTAATGAAGAAGCCAATATCGGCCCCTGTATAGAATCAGTGAGACAAGTGGCTGACGAAATCATTGTACTAGACTCTTATTCCACCGACAAAACAATAGAAATAGCCAGAAGCCTTGGAGCCATTATACACCAGGAAAAATTCAGGGGCTATGTGGGCCAAAAGAATTTTGCAATGCAATTGGCGTCTTTCAATTATATATTAAGTCTTGACGCTGATGAAACTTTGGACGAAAGACTCGCCGCATCAATACTGGAAGCTAAAAAAAAATTTGCACATAAAGCTTACCGGGCAAATCGCTGCACTAATTATTGCGGTCATTTTATCCGTCATGGGTTATGGTACCCCGACAAAAAGATCCGCCTCTTCGACAGGCGGGTGGCCAAATGGGGAGGATTGAATCCTCATGATAAGATACTGGTGCAGGATGGCGTTGAGATCAAACAACTCAATGGTGATATTCTTCACTACTCTTTTAAAACTCAGGATGACCTGGTGTGGCAAAATAATCGACTGAGCTCTATTGCTGCCGCTTCGTTATATGCCAATGGGAAAAAAAGCTCCTGGGTAAAAATATTGGTCCGGCCTGCCTGGGCTTTTTTAAATGGTTATATATTTCGCCGCGGTTTTCTGGATGGCGTTGATGGCTTTACTATAGCCGTAAATACAGCCCACCAGGTATTCCTGAAGTATAGTAAATTATACCGGCTGCAGCGCCAGCAAACGAACCCTGTTAGCGCCCCGCTTATCAAACCGTTGGCTACGGAAAAAAAATCCGCTACAGGCGATGGATAAAAAGAAAACACTTGTCATACTGATACCAGGTTTCCCGGAAAATGAAGAAGACACCACCTGTCTGCCTTTTCAACAGTCTTTTGTAACATATCTATCCAAAACAAACCCAACCCTTACCATCAGGATATTAGCTTTTCAATACCCCTATACACAAGGAGAATATAAATTCCGGTCCGTTTCAGTATACAGTTTTGGCGGGAAAAATAAAAGAAGGCTTTCCCGGTTGTTACTCCAAAGAAAAGTACAACAAAAATTAAAGGAGATCAATGTTAACCAAGGCATTGATGCTATTCTCAGTTTCTGGTGTGGCGAATGTGCTTTGGCAGGAGACCGTTTTGCCAAAAGAAATGGGATAAAGCATTTCACCTGGTTAATGGGACAGGATGCGAAAAAAGATAACCGGTATGTAAGGAAAATAAAGCCAACCCCGGTAGAATTGATTGCCCTGTCTGATTTTCTGCAGGATGAGTTTGAAAGAAACCACGGCATCCGGCCGCATCAGGTAATCGCACCTGGCCTTGATACGGATTCATATCCCCTGGTTCCCGTAACAAGAGATATTGACCTTTTGGCTGCTGGGTCGCTGATACCTCTGAAACAATTTGAGCATTTTGTTACCGTTGTAGCCGAAGTACGCAAAATAGTACCTAATGTATCTGCAATACTGGCAGGTGATGGCCCGAAAAAAGAAGCGTTGA
>CALSAT010000352.1:0-4522 GCA_943372905.1 Bacteroides fragilis
GGAACACTTTATAAGTAAACTCCGGATTCCTGTTTTGGATATAACGAAGTGTAAAGACACCCTGTTCGTAATCAAGAATCTCAACCTTACCTGTTGTCATTGACATTACCGGCCCCCTAACAGTACGGCAAAGGCCGGGAGTACATTTAATAGCTTCACGATAAATATCAAAAGCTGTAAATAAGCTTTCGGCAAAATAATGCTGCGCCCCGGTATCACGGGGAAGGAACATATAATAAGGGATACATCCTAATTGCATTTGCTTTTCCCACATCGCAGTCCAAGTACTCGCATTATTATTAATGTTTCGTAGTAAGGGTGCCTGGGTCCTTACTTCGGCTCCGATCTTTTTCAGGTTAAGTATTGCTTCCCGGACAACAGGTGGGTCAAGTTCGACAGGGTGATTGAAATGCGCCATTATAGCCAGGTGTCTCCCCGAGTCTACCACCTTCTTTAAAACATTAAGCATATCATCACGTTCTGGATCAGTGACAAACTTATATGGCCAATAGCTTAAAGATTTTGTACCAATACGTATGGCCCGGATTGTATCAACTTTTAGAATGGCATCTATATATGCTTCAAATATCCTGGGCGTCATTACCATTGGGTCGCCTCCTGTGATAAGAACCTCGCTTACCCCCGGGTTGTTTTCCAAATAATAGATTAATGGTTCAATCTCTTTAGCCTGAATCTTTAGATCAAGATCTTTAACAAATTGAGGCCATCGGAAACAAAATGTGCAGTAGGCATGGCAGGTTTGTGCATGGCTTGGAAAATATAACACTGTGGTTCGATACTTATGCTGTAAGCCCTCAATAGCTTCACCATCCGCATCTCTTGGAATATTATACAGGGTTTGACCTGCCGGATGAGGGTTTAAGCTGAGCCTTATCTCCCTGATAATATGTTTGAGTGCTTCCGCATTGCCATTCTTTTTTCCCCAGATAAGCTTATCATAATGCTCGTCAAGCAACATATCACGGTGCGGAAAATTCAATCTGAATATAGGATCATCAATACCTTTTTTCCAGTCTATCAGTTGTTCAATAACATAATTATTTGTCTTAAACGGATATATTTCCGCCACCGTATGTATATCGTCAATAATTTCCTTACCGAGATGTTTTAACTGTGGAATACGTTCCAGGTCTTTTAGACTGTAGGCTTTATAACGCATAAAATAGTGTTGAATTGGTTAATAAAAAAGTTCTTGATTATAATTTAGTTGCCGGAATGCGACAATTAGGTTTGTAATGGGCTGCTAACCAATTCTGCATCCAGGCTATACAGAATCTCTTTCTCGCCATATAATCTCTCCGCTATTATGTTTCTATCCCTGCAATACTCAACAAGCTGGTTTGAAGCCACGATAGGATGAGCATCTTCCCGGTATCGTACACTACTTATAAACTCAAGCCACGGCTCCAGTCCCATGGCATACACATAAAGTTCTTTTGGCTTAAACGTATCAACAAGGCTTCTGCCCCGCACAAAGTTTGAACCGGCAAGACGTCGGGAATTATCCTTGTCTCTCGGCACTTCTTCCATTATCAGGGGGCCATAAACCCAGGAATAAGGAGCTCCATCACACTCCATACCCAGGAAAATAACATCAATAGGATCAATTAAAGCTGAGATTCGGTCATACAACCGTGGTTCAAGATTGCAGGAATCAGCCATGAAGAGCATTGAAAACCGGTCTACCTTTATTACATAACAAAGCTTCGTCTTCACATCAAGATCACCATGCTCCCCGAGAAATGGCAGACCGGAAATAGAGCAATTGTGAAATTTAATCTCTTCCATCTCTTCCATGGATACGACATTAGAAAACCCAATTTGATTTAAAATGAGTTTCAAGTTCGGATCAGCTAGGCTACCAATATTGCTCTCCGGCACTATAACAGTCTTCACCCGATGCCGCAAGCTGAGCATCGTCTCAAACAATATGTGATCCTGGTGATTATGAGTAATCAAAACATAGTCTATCTCGTCAGGTAGATCTGAATAGGAAAACCGGGATACGTCTGTCTGGTAACCATAATAGCTGATTACGGGATCCACAAGAATAGTAACATCCTTTGTCTCAATTAATATACAGGCATGCCCGAAGTAGCGCATCCGTACTTTATCGCCAGTATACTTTTCATAAGGCAAAGGTTCCTCTGTTGTTAAAAACGAGTGCAACAATTTTTCATCCTTTGCATTGCATCCAATCAGTCTTTTGATATGCTCATAGCTGGCCGGCCTTTTCCGAAGACGGTGCAATTCATCAATTGCAGGTGATGAAAATGGGATTTCTATATTAATTGACTCCTCATCACCGAGCCTGGGAGTGCTTAGTACAAATGGACGTTCATCATTGTTAGTGAGCCACATAGAAATGTGTTGAGCATCCTCTATATAATATTCACTCTTATATAAAAGCTGGTCAAAAAAACGATACCCCGCATTATTATGCAGATCATAACTAAGCTCAACCAGGCCTCTTAAAGGTTCAGGTACTTCATCATATAATGATTCCAGTGAGAACCCATCCTTTTTCCTGCTTATTATAGCATCTAGTTCCTTAATTGCCTGCGCCAATTCAAGCCACCTTTTTCGCTTCTCCTTTGTCGCCTCCATCAGGCTTTGTATTTCCTTTGCACGGTTGTTATTGAAATTCATAAAAGGCCCGCCGAGCATTTTTGGATTCTTTACTGCAGCTGCATGAACATGCGGAGCCTGGATGTATGACCCCATTATCTTGAAATGCCGGGAGATCATATTCAGCGCTGCTGTAGGCGGATAAACCAGGTGGGTCCATGCATACCAGCCGTCTATCAATGGCTCTAAAACTACATTAGGCTTCAGGTAATACTGATTTTCCTTCATTGTATTATATTTTTAATTAAGTGAATGGAGAAACATTCCCTTTCCAGGGGTCAGGCCAGGGAAACAACTGGCATAACTAGTTCCTGTATGTGCCTTGTAATAACCTCAAGGTTCTTAGGCAAACTGATGGTATCCAGGTGGTCGCCAGTAATATAATAGTGTTCAAACTTTCCAGAAGTATACCCCTTCCAGTCTTTCATATCAATAAAGTTTCTGCCTGTATTGCTTTTTGCTTTAAATGCCACAATAGGAGCATTTATTTTACCGACCTGTTTGTAATTATCACAAAGCCGGATATTACTATGCCAAATACTCTTCATTTGTTCGTACTGCTCTCCTCTGAAACCCAATAGTTTTAATTGTTCTTCAGCATCTAGCAGGTCAATATCCTTTTTGTCTGTTTCATTACGGGCTTCAAGCTTACGATTCTTAATTATCTTTCGCCGAACCTGGCTATCAAGACAAACCAAAGTGACTTTCAATCCCTTTTTCTCCAACAATTTTGCAGTTTCCCAGGCTGTAATTGCTCCAAAAGAAAACCCGGTAAGCAAAACTTCCCCCTCTGCCTGATTACGAAGTATGTCGTCAGCGAACCGGGAAGCTTTTTCTTCCAAGCTTATATCGGCATCGTCACCTGTTTCAAATCCCCTGTCTTGCAATCCAAAACAATTGAAACTATCCTGAAGAAAACCAACTAGCGGAAAATAGATCATTGAAGTTCCGACCAGCGTTGGAAACAAGTACATATTAGGTTTTGACTCTGTCGGGCCATTGAAACGAATCATGGTACCGGCCGGGATATTCTTCTCTGCAATCATTTTTGCCATTTCCCCGATGGTCGGGTGCTCAAGCAACAAATTAACGGGCAGCTTTAGATTTAATTTCTTGTTGATCCGCATAATGATCTGGATAGCTTTTACTGAATACCCGCCAATAGCAAAGAAGTTATCATTCAGACCAACCTGTTCTCTGTCAAGTATCTCCTGCCATATTAATGCAATCTCTTTTTCTACAACTGTTGCAGGAGCCTGGTAATTTGTTTCAATAGTTTCTGCCGGCTCAGGCAATTTTTTTCGGTCAATCTTACCGCTTGATGTCATTGGAAAAATATCCAGTTGAATTAGGTACGAAGGCACCATGTACTCAGGAAGCGCCTTGCGAAGGGCCTGGCGTATCATGTCCGTATCAATATTCCCAAAAGTGGTATAGTATGCCACAAGATACTTCTCTGTCCCTTTCTGCCTTACATCAACTACAGCATCATGTATATTGTCCTGTTTCCTCAACGTATGCTCAATCTCTCCGAGTTCAATTCTGTATCCCCGCAATTTGATCTGGTTATCCATCCGACCCAAAAATTCAATAGTACCGTCAGAACGCCATCGTACCCGGTCACCGGTCCGGTATGCCAACCCAACTCCAAAAGGATTGGGAATAAATTTTTCCTTGGTTAACGACTCCCGGTTTAAATAACCACGGGCTACACCAACACCCGCAATTATCATTTCTCCCGGTATACCTGAAGGAACTCTTTGAAGATACTCATCAACGATGTATACTTCTGTGTTATCAACCGGAACGCCAATAGTTATTAATGAGTCTGTTTTAAACATACGACCATAGGTGGCATATATTGTAGTTTCTG
>CALSAT010000353.1:0-4520 GCA_943372905.1 Bacteroides fragilis
GCCAGCATCCTTTTTACACTTTGCTGGAAAACTGCGGTGATATTTCCAATGAACAGAGTAGCCACCGTAATGATTCCGGCAAACAATTGCCAGCTTCCATGCAATTTGCCGAAAGCCTCATCAAATAAACGCATAAAGGCTATAAAGACCGCTGCCTTCACTATGGTTGCCATAAAAGAGGTGAACACTGTTGGGGCGCCATCATACACATCCGGCGTCCAGAAGTGAAAAGGTGCGGCTGACACTTTGAATGACATGGAAAAGAACAGCAACAGCATGCCTGCTATCAATAAAGCCGATGGCTTGGAAGCACCGATGTTGATAGCACTCGAATAAAAAGTACCGGAAGCCCCGTAGATCAATGCGATACCCATAAGCATCAGGCCAGTAGAGAAAGTGCCCAATAAAAAATACTTCAGCGAAGCTTCATTGCTCTTCAGGTTCCGTTTGTCACTTCCCGTAAGGATATAAAGTGGTATCGAAATGATCTCAATGCCCAGGAATAAAGTAAGCAGTGAACGGAAAGAAGAAGTAAGCGCAATACCGCATAGTATAAAGAAGATCAGGGCAAAATATTCTGCGTAATTCACCCCCACTTTTTCCATATCGCTGGCAGAGAGCAGCAGGTATAAAAGAGTGCAGACAAAAATGATCGTATTGAACAATAGCGCAAACCGGTCAAACCCTATCATTCCCCTGGAGTCAATATTAAAAAATTCATACCCACACATCTCCAGCACATTCACCACCAGCAGCAGCAAGATACCGGTCACTGCAACATTGCGGATAGCCGCTTTTGTCTTCAGCAGGATGCCGCTGAACATCATAACCACCCCCAATAATGCCGATAATATTAATGCGTTCATAGTAATCTTATATAAACCTACTTCTTAATCAAATTCGATCTGCTCAGAATGAAATCCGAAAACTCACTGGTAAAATCCAATAAGGCCTGCGGATACACCCCAAAGAAAAATATCATCACAACGATCAGCCCAAGCGCCAGCTTTTCCGTGATTCCCAGGTCAGTTACTTTTGCCGTCAGGTCATTGGTATTGCCATAAAAAACATTACGAATCATATTCAATGTGTACACCGCCGCCAGTATAATGCTGGTACCGGCCAGTATGGTGAATAATAGCGGGTATTTGGACCCCACGGCATTAAATATCCCATTGAACATAAGGAACTCCCCGGCAAAAGCATTGGTCAGAGGCAAGGCTATATTGGCTAGGGCAACAATAACAAACAGAATAGCCATAGCAGGCGCCTTTTGTGCTAATCCGCCTAGCTCTGAAATTTTGCGGGTGCCGAACTGCCGTTCAATGATCTCCACCACGATCCACAGTCCAATAATATTGATACCATGATGAAACATTTGTATCATCACTCCCTGCATACCTGTTTGCGTCATAGAGAATACTGCTGCACACATTAACCCGATATGGGCAATGGAGGAATATGCCACCAGCTTCTTTATATTATCCTGTCGTATTGCAATGAGTGAAGCATATATCATTCCGGTAATAGCTAATGCCGTTACCGTATCACCCCACATATAAGAAGCGTAAGGTGTTACCGGCAACAGCCAGCGTATCAAACCAAATACCCCCATCTTCACCATCACTCCGCTCAATATCATGGTAGTGGCGGTGGGAGCCTGCTCGTAGGTGTCTGGCTGCCAGGTGTGCAGCGGAAAGACGGGCATCTTGATGGCAAAGGCAGCAAAGAACAACCAAAACAGGAACAATTGCTCTTTTGGTGTCACATTCATCGTATAGAATGTACTGATATCGAAAGTATGGGCCGATGATTTTGACCAGATATAAATAATCGCTACCAGCATCAATAAAGAGCCGATGAATGTATAAATAAAGAACTTGAAAGTAACTGCTATGCGTTTTTCACCGCCCCACTGAGAACAAAGAAAATACATGGGTATAAGCGCCAACTCCCAGAAAAAATAAAACAACAACGCATCCATCGACAGGAACACTCCCATCATACCGGCCTGCGCTAGTAGCATCAGGGCGAAGAAATTATTAGCCTTTTTATAGGAGCTCTTCCAGGTGGCCAGAATGACCAATGGATAGGCAATGGCATTTAACAAACAAAGCACCTGTCCCATCCCATCCAGCTTTACAGAGAAGCTGCTGCCAATAGACAACAACCACTGGCACTGGTGCTGCAGGTATTTATCTTCTTTCAGCAACGTAAGCCCAAGTAATGAAACGCCAAGTGTAAGCAATGAAGCAAAAAGTGCCCAGGCCTTTACCGTCTTTTCATTTTTTACAAAGAAAGAAGCAAGGCCGGTCAGCAATGGGATCAATATCAGTAAAACAGGGACCATATTATTTTCTCAAAAAGAATTGTAATACAAAAATCAACACCATGCTCACCACCATCAGCAGCACATAGTTACCCACCTGGCCGCTTTGCAGCAGGCGCATCTGCCGGCTGCCATACCGCACTATACGTCCCACACCATTTACCAATCCATCCACCACTGATTTCTCTATCACCGATTTCAGGAAACCACCAAACTTATGCAATGGGGTTACTATTACTTTATCATAGAGTTCATCCACATACCATTTATTCTCGAGCACTTTGCCCAGGCCAGTGGCCTCACTGCGCTGATAGTTCCTGAACTTATACCAGGCGGCAATAATCATGACCAACACCAAGCCGGTGGAAAGGCCCATCAGCATATACTCAGTGGAATGAGATACCGTATGTGTTCCGTGTGGCTTTATAACAGGTGCCAGGAATTCACCCAGTTTATCTCCGCCCTGCATAAACACTTCAGGAATACCTACAAAACCGCCTGCAATGGACAATACCGCCAGGATGATCAGCGGAATGGTCATAGCTGCAGGGCTTTCATGCAGGTGGTGTTCTTGCTCATGTGTGCCGCGGAATTTGCCGGTAAACGTAATGAACAATAAGCGGAACATATAGAAAGCGGTCAATAAAGCTGTAAATAAAGCGATGCCATATAGTACCGGGCTTTTCTCAAAAGCACTCAGCAGGATGGCATCTTTGGAAAAGAAGCCGCTGAACGGTGGGATGCCTGCAATGGCGATACAACCGATCACAAATGTCCAGAAGGTGATCTTTAATTTCTTACTTAATCCACCCATATTCCTGATATCCTGTTCGCCGCCCATGGCATGTATCACACTACCACTACCCAGGAACATCAGCGCTTTAAAAAAGGCATGCGTCATCACATGAAATACGGCTGCCGTATAAGCACCCGTACCCAACGCCAGGAACATGAATCCCAGTTGGCTAACGGTAGAATAGGCCAGCACTTTCTTAATATCATTTTGCTTCAGGGCAATAGTGGCTGCCAGCAGGGCTGTAGCTAATCCCACATATGCTACAATATCCATGGTGATATGCGACATGGAATACAGCACATTGCTCCGGGCAATCATATAAATACCGGCCGTAACCATGGTGGCTGCATGGATCAGCGCAGATACAGGTGTGGGGCCAGCCATTGCATCGGGCAGCCAGGTGTACAAAGGTATCTGAGCACTTTTACCTGTAGCACCCACAAAGAGCAGTAAAGTAATTACAGTAATATCAGTAGAAGTAAATTTATTGGCTTCTGCAAAAGCAAATACATCCCTAAAATTCACATTTCCC
This sequence comes from Bacteroides fragilis, assembly GCA_943372905.1. GTDB lineage: Bacteria > Bacteroidota > Bacteroidia > Chitinophagales > Chitinophagaceae > JJ008. The sequence goes on from CALSAT010000353.1 coordinate 3,658, forward strand.
ACTTTTGATATCATCCAGAAAATGGCGATAAGAAAGGCGAGGTCACCGATACGGTTCATCACAAAGGCTTTATTGGCTGCTTTGTTATAATCATGGTTTTTGAACCAATATCCGATCAGCAGGTAAGAACAAAGCCCCACTCCTTCCCAGCCAATGAACATGATGATGAAATTAGATCCCATCACCAGCAGCAGCATCGAGAATATAAAAAGGTTGAGGTAAGCAAAGTACCGGCCGAAATGCTCTGTTTTCTCTTCGTGCATATAAGCAGTGGAGTATATATGGATGAGGGAGCCTACGCCGGTGATGATCAGAAGAAATAAGGAAGAAAGTTGGTCTATCTTAAAGGCAAAGGGAATCTGAAGCGATCCCACATTGATAAAATCAAAATAATGTGCTTCGTGGGTATTGCCGCCTTTTACCTGCAAAAAGACCCATATACTGATCGCAAAAGATGCCAGCACCACCCCACTCCCAATAATACCAATGAGCGGCTTGGACAACTGTTTCCTTCCTAACCCATTGATCAAAAAACCAAGCAGGGGCAGGAGAGGAATCAGGTAAACTATTTGTAGAGCATTCTGCATAATGATATTCTAAACAGCGTCAATGTTTCAAACGATTTAAGAAATTCACATCCACCGAGTGGATATTACGGTACATCATTACAATGATAGCCAGTCCCACACTTACCTCAGCAGCGGCTACCACCATGATGAAGAATACAAATATCTGACCGTCAGTCCCGATCCTTGGATCATACTGGGCAGCATATTTCAAATGATGCATTTTAGAAAAAGCCACCAGCAGCAGGTTCACCGCATTCAGCATCAGCTCCACACACATAAAGATGATGATCGCAT
>CALSAT010000354.1:0-4517 GCA_943372905.1 Bacteroides fragilis
AAAAACCATGCGGCCTTTTGGTGCGACTGCATTGATAAGATACCCGCAAGTATGTCACTCGACTCCCTGCAAACAGAAGTGGAGAATTGCCAATCACTCAGCATAAATAACCTGTTAGAAAAGAAGATTGTTACACGACAGATACTGACAGACTCTTTCCGCCACGATAATATCAACCGCATCACCATACAATTACTGGTGGATAATTGCGCAGCCCTCCAAAAACTGGCCGCTGCCCCTGCCCCCACCTATTGGGAAGAAAATCCTGCTGCTATATTCATTCCCGCTTCATTCTTCGCTGCCTATGGCATGCAGCCTGGTGAAACCAATACCCGCCTTCGGGTGTACAACATGACGGATGGAAAAAATAAATACCATCGCTGTGTGGATATACGCTGGGTATTTGAAAATGAAAAACAAGCCCTGCTATGGCACAGGGAAAATCTGCAAAAGAACTCAGAAAATGGTCAGCTGCTGAAAGAGAATATCCAGGTAGAAGGCGCTGCTGAACTCGCCGTTTTCAGGGAATCAAAAGAGGCCCTTGAAACGATGAAAATGTTTGAGATGGTACAGCGTCATCATTACTTTTTATTTGTAACCGGTAACGTGGTATGTAAGGTATTTATAGCTACGGATGAATCAGTTGCCACCAAAGACCTGGTAACATTTGCTGCGGCGGCAGTAAAGCAGGTAAAAGCTAATCAACCCAAATAGTAAACAATGCATCATCCGCCAGTATTATCCATTAACCGCAGGCACCTTCTATCCTGTCATTAAATGATAAGGGAAACTAAAGGAAATCGTTATCACTTTCTCCCTGCTGCCAGTAATGCTGATATGTCCACCCATTGAAGCTGCATCAGGCTCGATAGAAACTATACTGAACGAAAGGGCATAGCCATTGTAATTATTCCGCTCCTGTATCTCAAGTATCAACTGGTTGCGGTAGCGCTCCGCACTAATATGAATATCCCCGTTGCGGGAGTTGGAGACGACCGTGGTCAGCAACTCCCGCATCACAGGGATAGCTTTGTGCATTTCATCAGCCAGTACTAATCCTCTCTCCACATTGTTCTCAATAGAAGTACTGTGGTGATGGGCCACTGGCTGCGAATGCCGGACAAGGTTGTTTACCAGAACCTGTAGTGAGATCGACGGCTGCATGGTCCGCCGGGAAGTCCGGATTGGTTGATTCATAAGGTTGAATTTTTTCTTTGTTTTTCGTAAGATGCGGAACTGCCTTTCAACGCAGCGTCCGATTATTGATAGCATAAATTTAACGGCTCTTTTTTATAGTCAGGCCCGCCATACCTGGATATTATTCATTTATCAGCAATTTATTCAATACCCTCTAAGTGTTTCAGCATACCCTATGCCGCAAACTAAAACGATCATACCGGAAACTAACCAGAAAGGGCCCATGGCCCTGCCCGACTCTATCTTGGCGGTATAAATCAAACACAATGAAAAAACTATTAAGCTTTCTTGTTTTACTTCTTCCTGTTATGATGCTGGGGCAGAATGTTGGCATAGGCACCAACACCCCGGATACTAACGCCATACTGGATATTTCAAGCAATAGTAAAGGCCTTCTGATACCAAGGCTTACCTCCCTGCACAGAACTTCCATTGCAGGCCCTTCCGTCGGCCTCACCGTTTTTGATACCGATACTTACAGTTTTTGGGTTTATCGTGGTGATGTAATGGGCGGCTGGCGGGAAATGCTGATTGACCTTGATAAAAGATGGGAATTGAACGGTTCCAATATTTATAATACCAATAATGGTAATGTAGGTATCGGTACGAATACTCCCGGCGAGAAGCTTTCCATTAATGCCACCAATGCAGCCATCCAGTTTATGAACAGCGGTACGGCAAGAGGATACCTGCAGGTGAACGGAACTGATATGAAACTTGGTACTTATGTAAATAACACAACCGGCAATATCATTTTTAATACTAAAGCGGTTGACAGGATGAGAATTGATGAAAATGGCCTGGTTGGAATTGGAACGAGTACGGGCACAGCCGCTTTAACTTTAAATGGAACGAATCCTTCATTTCAATTAAGAAACAGCGATGTTGATAAAGGCTTTGTAAGAGTAAGCACAAATGATCTTATACTCGGTACCAATGCCGCCAATACAGGAAGCAATATTATCTTCAGTACACTTGAGGCGGAAAAAATGCGACTTACTGATGATGGCTACCTCGGGCTGGGTACTGCAGCGCCCAATTCCAAACTCCATATCAACAGCACATCAGCAACCGACCCTGCCCTCCGGATACAGATAAACGGAACTTCAAGGTTTATTGCTGCATCAAACGGCGGTATAGCTATTGGAGGATTGCAAACGCCTCCGGGAAACGGACTCAGAGTAATTGGGAAATCATATTTAGGTGACTCCGTGGGCATAGGTACCATAACACCTACATCCATGCTGACGATAAATAAGAATCCTTCCAATTTTGAAACAGAGTTTCCTGATATAGAATTCAAGCAAAATTCTAATCCAGTCGGAATAATTACCGGGTATGACTATACTAGCGCAAACGATATAGATTTCCAGGTAAAAAATTTAACGACATCTGGCAGGACAATAATTTCTGCGTCCAATAACACTTTTGGGCTGGTTGTAAATCCATTAGGTCGAACATCAATAGGGACAGTCAATCCCGCAACAGGGTATAAGCTGTCTGTTGATGGAGATATTATGTGTGAAGATCTTACTATGCAGGATAGCGGAAGCTGGCCAGATTATGTTTTTGAAAAGGATTATAAATTAAAAAGCCTGGCTGAAGTAAAATCTTTTATTGAAGCCAATAAACACCTGCCCAATGTACCTTCTGCTAAAGAAATCGAGAAAAACGGCATCCGGATGTCGGAAATAACTAAGAAACTGATGGAAAAAGTGGAAGAACTTACCCTATATGTTCTTCAGCAGCAGGAACAGATAAATGCACTTAAAAAGAAAGTAGAAGAAAAAAAGGATTGATGGTCTTTTTAGATAACATAGACCTGTAAGGTTTGCAGCGCTGCTTTTCTGCCGGCAAACCTTACAGGTCTGTTACTTGCACAACAGCGTTTCAAATTTTCATCATACTCTCTTCAACAAAACAATGCAGGACTCCGGACCTGCATTTATCATTTAATATGCTGCTTATTATATGTGTTTTGCTATGAATCACCTTTGAATAGGAAGCCATTACCGTTAACTAACCGGCATGCGGCAGTTTCATTTAAACAACAATACCTTGTACCTACAATCAAAAAACATGAAAAAATTAGTTGTTCTCCTTGTTTTATCACTTCCTGTTATTTGCGCAGCCCAGAATGTAGGAATAGGCACAGTTAACCCTACCGGTCGTTTACATATTGACTTAAACGGCACAACAAATGCAAATGCCATTATTATTGAAGATGACGGCGACCCTTTGATTCAGTTTAGTCGCACAGGCATTTCCAAAGGATTTATTCAATCCTTTGGCGATGATTTTAGAATTGGCACCTACCCTTCCAACCCACTCGGCAAATTGATAATGCGTACAAATAATGTTGACCGTCTGTTCATCACTCCGACAGGCAATATCGGTATAGGAATTTCGGAACCTGTAGGAAGGTTTCAAATCGGAACCGGCTCTACGGCAAGCCTGGTATCGCATGGCTATCTAATGCTGGGTCCTGAAAATGGTACTAACCTCGTCTTTGATAACAATGAAATCCTGGCCCGGAGCAACGGAAACAATTCAAACCTCTATCTGCAAAACAGCGGGGGCAATGTATATATTGGAGATGCTACTGGCTTTACTTCAGCCCATCGCCTCGGTGTAGATGGTAATGCAGTAATTACAGGCAATGTAAGAATCGGGACCACGGTTACTCCTTCGGGATATAAACTGGCCGTGGACGGAAAAGCAATTTGTACTGAACTTCTTGTTCGTTTAGTGCCCAACTGGCCCGATTATGTTTTTGCCAATAATTATAAACTTCCCGGCCTGGATGAAGTGGAAGATTTTATTAAAAAGAATAATCATCTGCCGGGAATCCCTTCCGCAAAAAATATAGAACAAAACGGAATGAATATTGGAGAAATGCAAAAGATGCAGATGGAAAAGATTGAAGAACTCACCTTGTATATTATTGAACTGAAAAAAGAAATTGAAAAATTAAAAAAACAGAAATAATTATTCAAGGGTGAACCATCTAAAAAAATTGTATGAAAAAAAGTTTGTCCATATTGGTATTAATCCTGCTGTATCATGTCACTGCTATTCATGCCCAATCGAGTGATGCAATACTTAATCAACAACTTCAGGGTAAAAATAACCTTACAGATATCATGAATACTGTAAAAGAATATTACAATAACCCTCAAACAATAAGCAGGCTGGGAACAAATGCCATAAACAAACAATTGAAACAATGGAACCGCTATGAATGGTACATGAGCAGCAGGCTTGGCCCAAACGGAGAGTTTGTAAACATCAATCAGAAAATGATGGATGCTACCGGTTTT
>CALSAT010000355.1:0-4516 GCA_943372905.1 Bacteroides fragilis
CAGGAAATTCCTCTGCATACAGAGCAGCAATTAGAAAACCAAACTGATGCCACACAGGAAGAAACAGAAGATGATACATATTGGCAGGAGCTGGAGCAATTTAAGAAGAACCCTCTTAATATCAATACAGCAGAAGAAGACGATTTAAAACAACTACGGCTGTTGTCCGATCTCCAAATACACACACTGATAAGTTACCGCCATTTACTGGGAAAACTTATCAGCTTGTATGAATTACAATCCATACCCGGATGGGATATTGGCACCATCAAAAAAATATTGCCTTTTGTATCAGTTAGTATTCCGGTATCGGTAACAGATATTAAGAATAGATTCAGCGGAGGGGAGCATACTTTGTTACTTCGTGTATCGCAGATACTTGAAAAAGCAAAAGGATTTGACAACAGCAATGGAACAGCCGCTTATAAGGGAAGCCCGCAACGTATATTCTTTCGGTATCGTTATACGTACAAAAACCTTTTGCAGCTTGGTGTAGTAGGTGATAAAGATGCCGGCGAACAATTTTTTTCAGGCGCTCAGAAAAAAGGATTTGATTTTTATTCAGCCCATTTATTTGCCCGTAAACTGGGGCTCGTAGAAGCTGTAGCATTGGGAGATTTTACGGTCAATATGGGACAGGGCCTTATACAGTGGCAGGGCCTTGCTTTTAAAAAAAGTGCAGCTGTACTCGGAGTGAAACGCCAATCGGCAGTACTTCGGCCATACAGTTCTGCGGGTGAATTTTATTTTCACCGGGGTGCCGGCATTACCATGAGAAAAAGGCAACTCGAAGCCACTGCTTTTATTTCATTCCGTCAACTGAACGCAAACGTTACAACAGGAGAAATGAGTAATGAAGAAGTGGCATCCTCTTTTCTTACATCAGGGTTTAACAGGACAGACAATGAGCTATCTGATAAGAATAGGCTGGCACAAATAACGTATGGAGGAAATATTATTTACCGTGGTGCCGGGTGGCATGCGGGAGTAAACAGTGTGGCATATCATTTTTCCCTGCCGGTCCAAAAAAGAGATGAGCCATATAATCTATATGCGCTCAATGGCAGACAGTGGCACAATACCAGTATTGATTACAGTTATACATATAAGAACATTCATTTTTTTGGCGAAGCAGCCGTGGATAAGAATACAGCGACTGCATTTATCAATGGAATGCTGCTGAGTGTGGATCCACGGGTGGATGTTGCATTATTATACCGAAAGATAAGTAAAGCTTATCAGGCTGTAAATGGAAATGCGTTTACAGAAAATACAAATCCGTCAAACGAGACAGGCTTATATGCCGGGATCAGTATCCGTCCCTCCGCCGGGTGGCGGATAGATGTTTATGGAGACATATACACTTTTCCATGGTTGAAGTATCTGGTGGATGGTCCAAGCAGGGGAAGCGACTTTTTAACCCAGCTTACATATACCCCTAACCGGCAGGTGGAAGTGTACAGCCGGTTCAGAACAGAATCGAAACAGGGCAACCAGAGTGGGGTGGGATCAGTTACCAATTATCTGGACTTTATACCTAAAAAAAGTTGGCGCACCCAGGTGGGGTATAAGGTGAACAGGGATATCACCATCAGAAACAGGTTTGAAATGCTTTGGTACGATAAAACAGGGCCGGAGCAGGAAAATGGCTTTCTCATATTTTTTGATTTATTATATAAGCCAATGCTGAAACCTTTTTCCGGGCTGCTGCGGCTCCAGTATTTTGAAACCGGGGGCTATAATTCACGGCTGTATGCTTATGAGAACGATGTATTATATAGTTATTCTATACCTGCTTTTTTCGATCAGGGATACCGTTACTACCTGATAATCAATGCCGAAGCTGGTAGAAAACTGTCTTTTTGGCTTCGCTGGGGGCAGACTGTTTTTCAAAACCGCCCAACCGTCGGCTCCGGAATGGATGAAATACCCGGAAATAAGCGGACAGAACTAAAAGTTCAGGTCAGGTGGGTATTATAAAAGGCGCCTATATAACTCAATTATTTTTAACGCCTTTTAACTAATTGTTAAAAAAATTTTTACCTTGCGGCAGCATTATTTAAAGTGTTCGTGTCTTTACGAACGCTCCCTACCCTTGAAAATTGACGGATTTCACTGATAATCAATGCTTTTAAATTTAAAAATTAGATGTAAACATGAGAAAATTTACTTCACTGCTTACTGTGCTTATGCTATTTTCAGCATTGGCATTTGGTCAAAACCGGACAATAACCGGTACTGTGACCGATGAAAAGGGCGATGTACTGCCCGGCGCATCAGTTAGAATTAAAGGAACCCGTACAGGTGTGGCTGCTGATAACAACGGCCAGTTCCGCATTTTGGCAAAAACAGGTGATATTTTGGTAGTATCAGGCGCAGGTCTGGATGCTACTGAAGCTACTGTCGGCGCCGGAAGCACCATCGAAATTAAGGTTAACAGAGCTGTGCTTGTTGGTACTGAAGTAGTTGTAACTGCTTTAGGACAAGTAAGACAGCCAAAGGAACTTGGTTATTCGCTTGCCAGAGTAAGAGCAACTGAACTTACCCAGGCCAAAGTAACTAACCTTCAAAACGGTTTGACCGGTAAAGTTTCCGGTCTGAACGTTGCCACTACTAATAATGGTGTGTTTGCGGACACCCGTTTGACGTTAAGAGGTATCCGTTCTTTGACTGGTAACAACCAGCCAATGCTCGTTTTAGATGGTATTCCTGTACCACTGGGCTTTTTGAATTCTATTAACCCCAATGACATTCAGGATGTATCCATCATTAAATCAGCATCTGGTACCGCTATTTACGGTCCCGATGGTGTAAATGGTGCCATCGTTGTTACAACTAAAAAAGGCAGCAAGCAAAAACCTATCGTAACTGTAAGCCATACAGTACAGCAGGAAAGGGTTTCTTATATGCCTAAGTTCCAGGATCGTTTCGGTTCGGGCTATTCTCCCGACCCTTTAACTGGCTTTGGTACTTACGAATCAATCGAACAGCAAAGCTGGGGTCCTGAATTTGACGGAAATCTTGTTCAGATCGGTCAGGACGGCCCTAATGGTGAAAAATACATGGTACCTTATCAGTACCTGAAAAACGAAAGAAGAAACTTCTATGATGTGGGTACAACCAATCAGTCAGACGTTTCTTATTCTGCCGGTGATTTTTATATAAGTGCACAGAATGTGGCTATCAAAGGCACAATGCCTGGTGATAAGAACAATCGCCGCACTATCACATTGAAAGCAGATAAAGAGAGCGGTAAATTCAGAGCTGGATTTAACCTGCGTTATACTCAATCTCAGTATGATGTAACTAATAATAATCAGATTGTATATTATGGTGTAACCAGTACTCCTGGCCAGATACCTTTTACCCGTTTCTCTAATTGGAGAACTGATTATTTCTCCAGCCCGGATGGCTATTATACTCCTTACTTGGACAATAATGGTAAAACACCTTATTTCGCAAAGGATAACTACCGCGAAACTGGTATTGAAGACGAATTGTTCGGAAATGGTGAATTGAATTTTGCAGCTACTTCGTGGTTGAAATTCACTTACCGTGTAGGTGTTACTTTCTCCAGTGCAGATGCCCGCTCTACCCGTGGCGCTTTCAACTATTCTGCTTTCCATTTAACCCTGAGGGATCATGGTTCACAGAATATTACTGCTGCTGTTACTAACTCTAATGCTAATAACAGAAGGGTTACTTCAGAGATATTTGCTAATATGACCAAGAAGTTCAACAAGTTTGGCCTTGGTTTATTAGTAGGACAGTCTTATCGTGAGTCAACTTTCCGCTTCCTGAGCAATGGAAGTAATAACCTGGGTAATGCCACCCTGCTTACTGTACAACTTCGTAAAGGTGAGCCTACTGTAAATGTGGACAATTCTAAAAACAGGCTGGAAAGATATTTCGGTAAATTCTCTTTTGATTATAACAACTGGGCTTTCTTAGAAGCTACTGGCAGCTACGACTTTGACAGCCGTCTGGTAAAACCAGGAGTTGATTTGGTGAAAGGTGATATTGGTTTCTTCTACCCAGGTGTGAGTACTTCATTCCTGCTGCATGAAGTGATCCCTGCTATAAAGAAAAGCAAAGTGATCAGTTATATGAAGCTGCGTGGCGCTATCACCAAGACTGGTAACGTAACGATCAATCCTTATGGATTTGAGAATACCTTCGCTTCTTCTTTGTTCTTCCCTTATGGCGATGTGCTTGGCTTCCAGGCTACTGCTACTACTGCAGCGGATTCTTACAAACCTGAATTTGTACTGAACAAAGAAGTGGGTGCTGAACTGAGCTTCCTGAAAAACAGGATCAACGTTGAAGCATCTTTCTACACACAGGATAATACAGACCAGGTGATCAATATCCAGTTATCTAATACTACTGGTTATACCACTGCTGTAAGAAATGCCGGTTCATTCACAAACAAAGGAATGGAGTTTGACCTGCGTTTGACTCCATTGATCAAGATCAGGGATGTAAGCATTGACTTTAAAGTAAACTATACCAAACA
>CALSAT010000356.1:0-4483 GCA_943372905.1 Bacteroides fragilis
AGTGGTATCCTTTTTTATTAAGTTCCCAATCCCATCCTGTATTCTTAATTCAAATACAGGATAATCAGGCCCTCCGGAACAAGCCACAGAGCCATCTATAAGATCGAGATTTATAACTGCGGCAGAAAACCGGTACAACTCACCTGCACACAGAGTTTTATTTACCGTGTCGGTGTATACTGTTCTGTTCATACCGCCGGGGACATTATTGACCGCCATCATCATTCCATAGTCAACAAAAACATTATTGTCGTGACTAAGCCCTATCCATTCATTATTAAAACAATTGGCAACAGGTACTCTGCGTATGATGGTATATGTATTGGGAGACGGACAAACAGCCGCATTGAAAGCAAAGAATGTTTTCCCTGCAGGTAAAGGAGTTCCAATCGTTGTCGGGTCACTATTTCCAATACCAAAATCTTGCTTAAAAATCGCCTGGCCATAACCTGCCTGCCCGATACAAACAGCAGTACTGCCTGTAAGGATAAAAAGTAAAAGCCAATATTTTAGCTTAACTGCACACATCAACCTTGTTCTTTACCTCCGGTAATTAAACACTTCTATTTTAAAGCTGGGCTCTCAAATCCCAGCTTTTTTAAACCTGTTTTTATCTCAGGGCAGCTCATAAACAATTTCCATAGTAAACCAGAACGGTAATTCTCGATCATCACAATAATAGGCCCCTGGTCTATTGCGAGGTGCGATTCTGCCACCCAGTTCTTTGATTCATTAAAGGCATCCACAAAGCCATACTCACTCCATATCTTATTTCCCAGGTTTTCATAGAAATGACGCAGCGCCTGCATAGAATATTCCGGTGTGTATGGAAATGCACTCAATGCTGCCGTAGGCGAAATAGTTCCAAGATCTTCTGTTGGTGAATGAGCCGCATATCCATTATAAGTGTCGCTGGCGGTTAGCCCCCAGCAATTGGCTCCATATCCTTTGAATTGTTTGGGATTGCGAAGACAATGTTCCCGGTTGATCAATGTATGATTCCTGTTTTGTTCCCAGTAATCAGCATACCGGTCTTTTAATCCACGGGGATCTAAACCCAGAAATGAGTACTGTGAGAAGAAAAGCGGGCCCCCATAATCAAACCCTAGCGGTAGTTTGATTCCGTAATATTCTTTACCGTTTTTAAAGAAATTACTTTCTGCCCAACCCTTGTGGTATACTGCCGAAGACACCTGGTATTTTTCATTCGGAGATGAAGCAGCCAGTATATACATGATCAGGCATTCATTGAATCCACGTACCGGGAAATTCATCGCCCATCCATTATTGGGGCTCCAATGCCAGTACAACACATCCTGTCCCTGGGTAAACCATTTCCATTCTATATCCGGCCACATCCACGAAATGCGGTTACGCAATTCTCTTTCTACTTTATCATTACCATCGAAATATTGCCTGGCACAAAGCAATCCCTGGAATAAATAGGATGTCTCCACCAGGTCTGCTCCATCGTCTTTACGGCTGAAGGGAATAGTTTTGCCTGTGCCACCATCCAGCCAATGAGGAAATGCACCATGATAAGAGTTTGCCTTTAACAGGAAGTTCACCATCTTGAGTAAAAACTTTGCCGCTGTGTCCCTGCTGATCCATTTTCTTTCGGCTGCCACGATCACACTCATAATACCGAAACCAGTACCACCTGTTGTTACCACTTCATCCCCATAGCCAAAAGTTTTGTTGCTCCGCTCACGGGCCATACCGGAAACAGGATGGGCAAAATCCCAGAAGTAACGAAAGGTCTGTTTTTGTACGGCATCTAGCAATGCTGAATCGGAGAGATTTTTTTGAATACCCATTACAGGAATAGAAGCTACGGAGCCTGTCGGCATTTTTTGCCCAGATAACAGACCCGATGTATAAACACAGGACAGCAGCAAAATCAGTTTTATAACAACTGCCTGGTTCTTTTTGCGCATAATTGACAAAATATTTATCATTAACTTATTTATCCTTCTTTAAAATTAATACCGCCAGCACCGGAAAATGATCGGAAGGATATTTCATATCATAAGAATCAGTCAGGGTGGCAAATTTCTTTACCCGCCAGCTTTTACCTTTGGACACAAAGATATAATCTATACAGCCGCTTGGTTTTTTGCTAAACTGAAAACCATTCCAGGTATCAATGCATCCGTAGGGTGGTTGCACTGACATGTTCCTCGCATTATCCATTAAAGATGAAATATGTACTACCGGCTCATCAGTAGGTTGTGCATTCAGGTCTCCGGTAAATACTATGGGGTATTTTTTTTCTTTGTTAAGAACCGACAGTCGGGTCATGATCAGCTTTGCTGATTCGGCCCTTGCAAGCACACTTTGATGATCAAAATGGGTGTTGACCACCCAAAAAAAAGTACCGTTCTTTTTGCTTTGAAATAAACCATAGCTGCAAACACGGTTGATATTGGCTCCCCATCCTTTTGATACAGTATCAGGTGTGGGAGACAACCAAAAAGTAGCTTGCTCTTTTACTATAAATTTCAGGGAGTCATAAAATATGGCGCTGTACTCACCCATTTCTTTTCCATCATCCCTGCCTGCACCTATATGCCCGTATCTTTTCAATTCCTGCTTGATAAATAAAAGCTGATGGTGCATTACTTCCTGTGCGCCAATAAAATCCGGTTCATAAAACCTCATCAAACCAGTTAGTTTTTCTTTCCGGGCATCCCACCTGTTTTCCCCATCAGAAGCAACATCCAGGCGTATGTTATAAGACATCACTGTTATTTCCTGTTGTGCCAGTATGGGTGTAATATTACCCAACACCAGTAAACAAAGTATAAAGATCAGTCTGCTGTTCATGATCAAACTAATAGCTGTTATAAATAAGGGGCTGAAAATCCCAGGCTCAGCATACCAGCCTTTACTTCCGGGCAACTGGTGAACAAACTCCATAATAAACCCGTACGGTGGTTTTCTATCATTACAATCATGGGGCCCTGATCTATGGCAAGGAAAGAGTTTGCAAACCATAAATCTTTCAAGGAGAAAGCATCTACAAAGCCATACTCTTTCCAAATTTTATCGCCCAGCACATAATAGAAAAACTTCAGGGCTTGCATAGATTCAACCGGTGTATATGGCATTGAAGAGATGGCAGCTGTTGGCGCAATCACACTCACATCATTGGTAGGTGAGCTGGCGGTGTATCCACCAGCAATATCGCTGGCCGTCAAGCCCCAGCAACTATCGCTGTAGCCAAACCATCCCCGTGGATTTGCCACACAATACTTATAATTGATCAGAGAATGATTCCTTGTTTGGGTGGCATAATTGGCAAAAGCATCAGACAGCCCATTGGGATTGATACCCATAAATGAATAGTGAGAAAAAAATAATGGCCCCCCTTGTGCAGGACCCAAGGGAAGAGTATATCCATAATAACTTGCTCCGTTTAAAAAACCGCCGCCGGAGGCCCAGCCATTGGTGTACACTGCCGGAGGAATACCGTGTGTGGTGGATGCCGCTGCCAACACATAAGTGATCAGGCATTCATTCCATCCTTTTATCTGCATATTCATCACCCAGCCCCTGTCAGGGCTATAGTGCCAATACAAAACATTTTGCCCGCCATTGCGGAACCAGTCCCATTCCACGTTATTATATAGTGTATTGATATCGCTTCGCAATGTTGTTTCCGCAGCATCAGCCCCGTTAAAATATTGCCGGGCTGTAAGCAGTCCCATCATCAGGTAGGATGTTTCCACCAGGTCGGCTCCATTATCGTTAGTACTGAATGGAACGATGGCACCGGTGCTTCCATTCAGCCAGTGTGGAAAGGCACCCTTTACTTTCACCGCCGTATTCTTCAAAAAAGCAACAATAGTTTGCATCCTGTTCAGCCCCTGGACCCTTGTAATAAACCCCCTGTTTATTCCTACGGGTATTGTCATGATACCGAAGCCCGAACCGCCGGAAGTAACAACATCACCAGACGTATTTCTTTCTCTTGCCAATCCGCTTACAGGGTGGGCAAAGTCCCAGAAATACTTAAACGTTTGTTGCTGTACCAGGTCAAGCAATGCATTATCTGAAATAGTGGCAAACTTTCTTGATGAATCAATACGGGTGATAAATGATTTGCTGACCTGCGATTGAAGTACCCCATCTGATGCAGATCGTAAAGAAGTAGCCACCCTTACTGTATATTTCTTCAGGTTACTCAATATACCTGATGTTTGAATGAGGATAGATTTATCGCCGTTGGCAAGTGTTGTAGTTACGGGAACCGCCACGCCACTTACATCGGAGAGGGAAACTGCTGAAGAAACGGTAGCTGCTTTTAACGGCTCTGAGAAATTTACCTGGATCACAGGCTGCAGGTTCACATTATAAACAACATCAATAAGCGGAATGTTATTTATAGCCGCATCATTAAAAACCGGGTTCCTTGCAGTCGGACCGGGTGGAGGATTGGGGCTGTCTTTTTCTCCACACCCGGCTAACAGCATTAAGGATA
>CALSAT010000357.1:0-4469 GCA_943372905.1 Bacteroides fragilis
GGAATTGCCAGCCAACAGTTTGTTCCGCATCAAAGACGGTCGGGTATTCCGGAAAGGAGAGCAATTACGCAAGCGGTTCAAATGCACCGAAGTTAAAACGGGGAAAATATATTTATTCAGCCCCGTTTATGAAACCGAACCCGCCTGACCGGTGCATAATTTCTTTGCATTTAATACTCCTTCTGCTTCTCCTTCCATTACCTTTGCGCCACAAAAAATCATTACGTTATGAAAAAAATCTATTTAAGTATTCTTGCCATCGCAGGATTGCTGGTTGCAAATGCACAAACCGCAAAAAATGACTGGATGGTGGGTGGTAATTTCCGGTTGAACACCTCTGACAACAACACGCAGATTGCTTTAAGTCCTAATGCCGGTCTGTTTGTAGTGGACAACCTGGCCGTGGGCGGCAATGTTGGTATCAGCTATTCCAAAAGCGGTAATAACAAGAACACTTCCTTTTACATTGGCCCCTTTGTCCGATATTATTTTACTACGGAAACGCAAGCCGTTCGCCCGGTGATACAGGGTAACTTCAACTTTCTGACCAACAAACAAAAAGTTGGGACTCTTTCATCGTCCAACACCGGCACCAATTTCTTTGTGGGTGGTGGCGCTGCCATGTTCATCAGCAAAAATGTATCTATCGATGCACTGGCTGGCTACGACCGTACCAAGTACAAGGACTTTAAAGGCAGTGGCGGTTTTGCTTTCAATATCGGTTTCCAGGTGTACCTACTTGGCGGAAAGATATCTAACAAAGACTAAATCTATTTTGGGTAAAAAGAGAAGAGGCTGGCACAAACCAGCCTTTTTCTTTTTATAAGATAATGCGGCCGAGTACCCGGTAAGCAGAACGCCGCAGAGTTTCTGATTCAAGGGCTTTTTCTTTTAATGTACAGCGGGGTGGTAAAAAGCCTGAATGAATGAACCATATATCCCGGCCATCATGATATATATAACCGGTATGATTATCCAGGCCGACGATGTACAATCCATATCCACTTTTCTTTACTGCTTCCACAAAACTTACTAATGATTTATTACTGAATCGTTGGATATCTGTGCAGGTAGTTTTTACCAATTGCTCACTGGCGCATTGGGCCAGTTTCACCCGGTCTATTTCCATGCCCGCATCCCGCAGGGTGGTGGTAACAAAATATCCGCAGGCAATATTTCCGGTTTGAGGTGTCTGTGTGGTGCCATTAAAATCCCAGGGGGTGCCATACCAGCAGGCTAGCAGGGAGTCGGCTATAAAATTGATAAGTCGTGTTTTGCTTTCGGACGAAGCTTCCTCTTTATTTTGAATAAAAAGTTCTTTGCACCTTTTCTTTTGGGCTTCATAGTTAAATGCAAAAGGAGGCTGGGCAATTACGCCGCTGGTGCTGTATTGCTTTTTTATTTCATCGGGTGCAGGAGATCTGTCTTTACAACTGCAGAGAATTAAACTGAGTAACAATAAATAATGGGAGAGGCTTTGCATCGGGCAGATGTTATTTATAAGGATTTCATCATCCAGAGTTTACAACCTGTGTGCCCGCTGTTGCCCATCGGTGCATCCAGGTATTGAAAGCCAAAGCGGGCATATACTTTTAATGCCTGATTCAGTTCGGGCATTGTTTCCAGGTACATTCTTTTAAAACCAAAAGTCCTGGCCATTTCCATTGAAGTTTCAATGAGTTTTCTTCCCAGCCCCGTGCCTCTTGCTTCAGGCAGCAAATACATTTTTACCAGTTCGCAGGTATCCGGCGGTAGTCCGTCAGTTGGGTAAATGCCGCCACCGCCAACTACTTTATTATCCAGTTCGGCAATATTATACGTTGCTTTTTCCTTTTGAAATAATTCATACAAGGCATCTGTAGCAGCATCATAATATACCGTGCCGGGATGATTAGCACCAAACTCTGTTAATGTATCCCGGATAATGGTGGCTATGATGGGATTATCGCTTTGCCCGATTGGGCGGATCAGTGAATTCATACCATAAATATAATTCGCCTTCAGTAAAATGAGGCTGAAAAAACCCCGCCTGCTCCTTCGGCCCCTCGGTAAACAAAGCGTTCCGGATGCACAGCGGGGTATAACCATCGATATGAAACCCTTACTGTTCGTTCTCCCAACAGCAGGCTCTTTAATCCAGTTGAAGCAGTTTATCCTTTGGATATTTTACTTCATACCTGAAATTGACTTTACTGTCTTTTTTAGGCTCAACGGCCAGTTGCCAGCTTATCTTTTGTGTGTCATCATCCAGTTTAGCGCCATCATATTTTCTGTCCTGCACTTCTATTTCTTTTTGAGTGGAAATGGGAAACTGGTCTTCAATAATGATATTGATAGCTTGCTGCTTATTGTTCCTTACTACAATTTCATATTGCCGGGTATCGGTTTTATTGCTGCCGATAAAACGTTTGGAACTGTATTCTTTCAGCAGGGTTCTTTTCACAGCTACTCCTTTGTCTTTGCCCAGGGAAAGATTCAGGGTGTCGCCGGCATTGGCCACGTCCAGCAACGATTTGCCAAGAAAGGTGCCTTCAAAAAAGAGGTTGGCTTCGCCAGGCAGCAGGTTAAGTTCCTGCCAATCCACTATTTTGGCTGTAAGGAAGGCATCTGGTTCTACTTTGGGCGCCGCATAATATTCAAACTGCGCCTTCATTTCATATCCATCAATATCGGCCGTATAAGTTTTACCATCGTTCAAAATGGTGTATGGCTCCTTTATTTCGTATACGGTAGTGGTTGGCTGATAGGCGATGGTGGTGATGAGATTTTGGCTTCGTTCATTATCACTCACTTTTATTTTTGATATGGCACCTACTACATCTTTCCTCGATGATGAATAGTCGCCCAGTTCTGTCCATCCATCTCTGTTGACTCCGTAACCAGTAACGACTACTTCAGACAGCGATTTTGAACTTTCAGGCAAAACCACATTTACATAGCCGCCGGTCACAATTTGCTCTTGTGACACCATACCTACAGAACTTACCTGGAACGTATTACTGCCGGGAGGTAATTTTAAAGTAAAAAAGCCATTGGCGTCGGCACTAGTACCTGTTCTTGTGCCTTTTATAACTATACTTGCTCCGGGTACAGGATTTCCTTTTTCGTCAATTACCTTTCCTGAAACGGTTCCTCCTGAAACAACTCCCTGTATCGTATTTGAAACCGGAGGCCGGTAAGCATACACATATTTCAGGTACCAGGGGTTCACAACAGGTTTGGTGCCATTTTCATTCGGGTTGCCGGTAGAAAGAAACAATTTGATGTCTTTCCAGTCTTCACCACTGCTTTGAAATACATTGGCTTTGTACTGCAGGCTGATAGGGCTGCTGATATCCTTTACTCTTATATCATACGTGGGGAACCAACCTGATTGTTTTACCAGGTAGGTAATAGTAAAGCTGCTGTTGGATGTTTCCTTAGTATTTACTGTTACATGTATTTCGCTGGTGGAGATATCCGCTTGCTGATTCAGTTCCCCTAATTGCTTATTCATTTTGGCCAATTCAATTTCCATCTTTTTAATAGCCCGGTCTGTCTCCATTTGCTTTTGATATACATCAGTCAGCCTGTTACGCTGAAAATCTGCAGCATCTTTAAGGTCTGCCGCTTTCAATCCGTTGTTAGCGCCGCCTATCTGCTGGTTCTTTACCAGCAGATTCTCCTCCTGCTTGTACACGCCAAGAATATTTTTTTGCAAGGCTATTTTTTCTGTCTGTACTTCTTTCAGGGCTTCCAGGTCTTTTATCTCCTGCTGTTTTTGTTGTTCTTTCAGATAATTCTGCTGATGTATAACAGAAAGCACAGTCACATTATCCTCTGCCTTTACTTGTATGCTTTGCTTATCAATAGAAGGGGAGATGTTGGTAAAAACAAGTTCATGTTTACCCGGCGAAAGTGCTGTTTTAGCGCTCCGTTGTACCTGGGCCCCTTCAAGGAAAACGGTCACTTTATCAATTTTACTATCAATATTTTTTTTGGTTTGCGCCGTCGTGTGCAGGCATAGTAATAGCCCGGCGAAGAATAGGAACTGTCTCATATTGCGTGGTTTTGGAGACAGGATGCAATATGTTAAAGGATTGCATATAGTTGGTAAATACAAAGCGTTTAAAAGGACAGGCTGGGTCTGGTCTCTTTATTTTGTGTTTTTACAAATTTTCATTGTCTTTACTGGGCGGCTTACCAGCCTGCTGACCGCCTATTCCTCCATTGTTCATTGCCTCTACATTGCTTCTTCATTGCCTGTTACTTGCTTGCAGACAGCACCTTAATTGCATTTGCCCCCCTTTAGTGGTCAATAACAGGCCTTAATGAGCCTTAACGAGCCTTAATGGCAACCCAGCCTTCCGCCTCCCAGTATCTTTATCTTGCAGCAACTTAGTAGCAGGATAAGGATCATCCTAAACGGTTCACCGGTACTTTTCATCAGAGCCTGCTCCATAGGCTGGTTGATGGTCGTCTGTGGTGTC
>CALSAT010000358.1:0-4466 GCA_943372905.1 Bacteroides fragilis
TAATATGGGCAGAAGATACGCAGCAGGCGCTGGAAGCGATCCGGAAGATTTGCCAGGAAAAGAATTGTAAAACACTGGTGAAGAGCAAAAGCATGGTAACGGAAGAGATACACCTGAACGACTTCCTGGAAAAGAACGGGATTGAAAGTGTGGAAACTGACCTGGGAGAATATATTCAGCAACTGGATGGAGAAGCACCTTACCATATTGTAACGCCGGCGATGCATAAGAGCAAGGAAGATGTAGCAAAACTATTTGCTGAAAAACTGGGTACCGATCCTAAAGCCACCCCACAGGAACTTACACTGACTGCCCGACGAATATTGCGTGACAAATACGTGCAGGCTGAAGTGGGAGTGACCGGCGCCAATTTTATCATTGCTGATATTGGCGGCATAGCCATTACAGAAAATGAAGGGAATGCCAGGCTGAGTTGTTCATTTCCCAAAACGCATATAGTGATAGTGGGGATTGAAAAGGTGATTCCTTCCATGAGTGATCTGGCTTTATTTTGGCCACTGTTATCTACATTTGGCACCGGACAAAAAGTAACGGTGTATAACACGATCCTTACCGGACCAAAGCAAGCGGGGGAATCGGATGGCCCTGAAGATATGTATGTGATACTGCTGGATAATGGCCGTACCAGCATCTTAGCCAATGAAAAACAGCGGGAAAGTTTGTATTGCATCCGTTGCGGAGCCTGCCTGAATGCCTGCCCGGTGTATAAGAATATTGGCGGACATGCCTATGGCGCTACCTATAGCGGCCCGATTGGCTCTGTCATCACCCCGCATTTACAAGGCCTTGATGAGTATAAACATTTAAGTTACGCCTCATCGCTTTGCGGTAATTGTACCGAAGTGTGTGCTGTGAAAATAAATCTGCATGAACTGCTGCTGGAAAACCGCCATGAAGCAGTAGAAGAAGGCCATAGTTCCTTTGGTGAAAGAATGGCCTGGAAGATGTGGAGGCAGGGTATGCTGCGCCGGAAATGGATGAATATGGCCAGCGGCAGTGTAAAGAACTGGGTGGTAAATAGTATGGTAAAAGGATGGAAACAACACCGGGGAGAAATGGAATTCCCAAAAAAATCATTCAATGAATTGTGGAAGGAAAAATTCAATAAGTAAGAAGTATATAAAGTATTGAAGGTTAGAGTCTTTCAATCCTTTATATACTTCTTATTGTTTTTACCGGGCTTTGGCTTTATACAGTATCTCCAGGATGCCTTTTATGTCTGCCGGCACCTTATTCAGTTCTAATG
This sequence comes from Bacteroides fragilis, assembly GCA_943372905.1. GTDB lineage: Bacteria > Bacteroidota > Bacteroidia > Chitinophagales > Chitinophagaceae > JJ008. The sequence continues at coordinate 1,268 of CALSAT010000358.1, forward strand.
CTCTTTCCAGAAAGGAAACCGCCTTTTGGTATTCACCAGTTTCAAGATACCCTTCGCCCAGACTTGATGTTACGTTAGCTGATTCCGGATACAATGAGTAGTTGATCTGGAATATTCGCAGCGCTTCTTTTTTTTGATTTTGCTTTAGTAATAAATATCCGAGGCTATTCAATTCATGCTCGCTTCTCACCAAAGGACGTAGCTGTTGCGCCAGCCCTGCTGTACTGATATTCTCATCGGAAAAGGTACCATCACTCAACCATTTTTTCACCGGTGCAAAAGATTGATAATTGGACACATAAGGCTGATTGCTGATGATGGTTAGCAGATCTTTTTCAAGTGAGAAGACCGGGAATTCGTTAATGCGGTTGATCTCAACTCCATTCCGGTAAACTATAAAAGCAGGCACACGGAATATTCCTTTGCCTGCTTCTTCATGTTGCGGACTTTGCTTTATCAGCGAATCACTCCCGCCGAGGCCGATCAGTATCACTTTTTTATCCGGAAAGCCAATGCTGTTCAGCAGTTTGAGGAACCGAGGTACTTCTCTTTTGCTGTCACCGCACCAGGTGCCAAAGAAAATTTCAATACTGATATTATCTGTGTTTTGTTTTTTGATCAATTGGATAGTTTCTGTTTTAGGCTGATAACTATCATAGCCGCTGCTGTACCATTTGTTAAATGGTTCTGCGAGGAGACTGTCTTTAGTGCAAATGCCATAAAGGATCTTTGATTTTTCAGCTATTGTTTGTCCTGCTGAGTGTAGTGAAAGAGTAATGAGTATCAGGCAAAATATCTTTTTCATATAAAAAATTGTATTGTTAAGTAAATACAAGGCATGGTGATCCCACCCTGTTAATGAGAATTGCAAATAGTCAGCCTAACCGGCGTGCCGTTCAATAGTATGGTTGATTAAGCCTTTGGCGGATGAAAAGGCGAATTGTAATTACCGCTGCAATCATCTTCATTCTCCGGATGTTTCATTTGTTGCGGTCGGGTAAATAGACTGAAGTCGACAGTGTGTTCTTTGGGAACAGGAAATAGTTCATCAAGGTGGCTGTGAGAATGTGTATTGGATAGTGGGCTATTGGGGGTGCCGGTATTATCTAGGCCGGCTCTTGTTTCACAATCGCATTGTACAGCAAAAGATTTAAAGGTATTGGCCATTTTACACTCCAGGTAAATGGCCTGTTTAGCATATTGTGACCAGGTGAAGACACATAAGAGTAATATAGCAGAAAATTTCGGCACTAATGGTTTTGGTTTGATGAGTTTCCGGCAAAATTCCCGCAACCCGTTTACAGACCGGGACGAGCCGAAAAGGGATGCAAGCAGGAAAGAAAAATCAAAATGGCAGGGGATAAGTATATTCGTTTTCCGGACAAACAGGCGCTATGCTTATATACAGCTTATCTAGTACACACAGGTTGAAGTATATCAGTGATTTCATTGGGAAAGAGCTGTGTGGCAGGCCATTTCAGCTGACAGATAACAGGGTTGAATATGAAAACTGCCCGGATCTGAAGATCAATTATACCCCCGAGCCAATAGCCGGAGATCAATGCTGGTTGAAACCACACCCTTTATTATTTGAAAAAGGAATCCATGAACAAGATATTGACTGTTTTGAATCAAACGGCGTTACTGGGTTTTTTAAATCGGAAGGGGATTTTCCTTTCGACATTTTTGCTGCTGCTTTTTATTTGTTGAGCCGCTACGAAGAGTACCTGCCACATCAGAAAGATATATATGGCCGGTATGCGCACGGGAACTCTTTGGCATTCCGGAAAAAATTTCTCGATAGACCTTTGGTTAATATTTGGTTGATGCAATTTGGAAAAAAGCTGCAGGAAAAATTCCCGTCATTTGTCCATCATCACCCTGCCTTCAATTTTATTCCCACTTATGATATTGATGAAGCCTATTCCTTTAAACACAAGAAATGGTGGAGAAGTGCCGGATCGGCTGTGAAGGATATACCGAGGGGCAAATGGAAGCGGTTTTCTTTGCGCAGGGCCGTTTTAAATAACCAGACTCCTGATCCTTTCGATTCCTATGATTGGATAGATAACCTGCATCGCCCCTATAAATGCAAACCACGGTATTTCTTTTTGGTGCCGGAAAAGACCGGCAAGTATGACCGGAATAACCTGCCTTCTGAAACGGCTATGCAGGTACTTATCAGCCGACATGCTGATAAATACAGCATTGGTGTACACCCCTCCTGGCAAAGTGGTGATGATACGGCATTAATGAAGAAGGAAATACTGACAATCGAGCATATTACAAAACTAAAAGTGACAGCTTCACGGCAACACTTTATTCGCCTTAGCCTGCCGGAAACATACCGACAGCTGGTTGAAGCCGGTATCAAAGAAGATTTTTCAATGGGCTATGGAAGTATCAATGGCTTTCGTGCTTCTGTTGCATCACCCTTTTATTGGTACGACCTGGAAAAGGAAGAAGCCTCCTACCTGCTTTTGTATCCTTTCTGCTATATGGAAGCTAATTCTTTTTACGAGCAGCGGCTAACTCCGGAGCAGGCATTCGAAGAGATGAAACATTATTATGAAGAAGTAAAAAAAGTGAATGGAACGCTGATTACGATCTGGCACAATACTTTTTTGGGAACAGAAGAAAAGTTTAAAGGATGGAGGGAGGTGTACAGTATTTTTTTTCATCAGATTATGGATGAGATCAAGACAGTCAACCCTGTTTAAATTCCTTCTGCTTCCGGTTGTTCCGGCGGAGGCACAGCTTTAAATGCTCTATTAACGAGGTAAACCCCCAGCAGGGTCACTAATCCGCCGATGGTTATAAAAATAGTAACCTTTTCTCCGAATATCAGCCAGCCACTTAGCACAGCCACCATAGGATTGATATATGCATAAATGGAGACCTGTTCTGTAGGAAGGTTTTGCAAGGCATACAGGTAGCAAATAAATGCAAGGAGTGATCCAAAAATAACCAGGTAGGCTATTGATGCCCAGGATTGCCAGGCAATGGCAGTAATAGGCACTGCTTTGCCAGACGCAGCAGAAAAGCTATACAATACAATTCCACTAATGATCATTTGCAATCCAAGACTGAAATAAGGATTGAAGTTTAGTGCCTGTTTTTTAGTATAAAGGGTTGCAAAGGCCCATGTCCAGGTAGCAATAACTGAGAACAAAATTCCCAGCTGAAACCGGGGGACGAG
>CALSAT010000359.1:0-4412 GCA_943372905.1 Bacteroides fragilis
GATCCAAAAGTTCCGAACGAAGTACTCAGAAAGATCACAAAGTACTTTCCAGAGCCCGAGAATGAATATGCTTTAGACCCTTCCTATGAGGACACAAATACTCCGGATGTCCCTCATTTGCTTATAGAACCTCATGCAAAACCAGAAAATGTGGCAGTCTTTAAGGAGCTGCAAAAGTTTCAGAGCGCCGGTCTGGTAATGCCCGTTGATGCACCATTTATGTTTTTTGCCGCTATGGAATCCAAGTCATGCAGGCTTACAGCATTAGGCTATCATTATTGGAGATTGGTTAAGCAAAAAAAGGTTTAATAAGAACCTAAAAAAGAGCAAAATGAAAAAGACAGTATTTATTAGCTATGATTTTAGCGACAAGGCCTTCATGGGCGAAATCAAAAAGTGGCTAGAAGAGTCAGGAATAAGTGTAATTGTGGTAGATGAGAAAAATTTGGAGCCTGAAAGTGATCGGCAAGCAGAAATACGGATTAAACAACAAATTCATGACTCTGATATCCTGCTCATTCTTGTTGGCAATAATACTCATAACCGGCCCTGGGTTGACTGCGAAGTAAAAATTGCTAGAAGCATACCTAAACCAGCCTATTGGATACGCCTTCCAAACAGAACCGGGGGCCCGCCCAAAGAGGTGGCTGGCCTTCCGCCTCTTCAATATGACAGGAATGAAATTATTAAAGCACTTAAGTGAAAAGAAGTATGGGAAACGAATACAAATATGATGTGGCGATTTCGTTTGCGGAGGAAGACAGGAATGCGGCGCTTGCCCTGTCACTTGCCTTGGAGATGTATGGATTTAAGAGTATTTATTATTATCCAGAAAAAAGAGCTGCTACATGGGGAAGCGATTTGAAAAACTCTCTTTCAAAAACCTACGAAACGGAAGCCCGCTATTCAATAATTCTGCTTTCAGATCACTATTTCGATAAAAAGAAAGTTTATCCAAAGATTGAATTTAATGCTATTGAAAAACGTAGTAATAGACAGCCGGGAATAGTCTATATGCTGCCTGTCAAGTTAGATAATAGCAGAAGGTATGAAGCTTATCACCTGCTTGCAGGCAAAGCTTATTTGGAGTGGAATTACAATCCTAAGGAAATCGCCCAGGTTGTAAAAGAGCTTTTAGGAAAAAAACACGATAATATTTTTCAAAAGAAGGAAAGCCTGCTTTATATCAATGGGAATAATAATCAGCAAATCATTAATACCAACGTGTATGGCAGTATAGCGGGAAGAGATGTAATCAGATCTAAAGTCGTCATCAACATTTTTAAGTAATAAGCAAATGGATAACGAACAAAATAACCAGGAGGCTGAAAACCCATGGCAATACAACCCGGAAGAAGCTTTGCCAACTGATACGGAATCGATCAAAGAAGATCCATCTCCTGACAGCGAAAATGTATTAATGGATGAGATTATTGGAGATCCGGATAATAAGCTTCATAGCAATTCTATAGCAGGAGATAACAACCAGCAAATTACTGATTCAGTTTTGACTGGTAATATAGCTGGAGGAAATATAATAGAAACCCAGGTTCATGTTACTATGAAAGATGGGGAAAATCTCTCTGAGGAAGAAAAATTCTTTCCTTGTCCTCATTGTAATACACTGCTGGATGGTAGTCAGTATGGTAAGATCATTTGCACAAACCCGAAATGCGGAAAACCATCCTTCCGACTTAATACAAAGATATCAGTCAGTAACTATCCTAAAATCGCAAATAAGCAAGATGAAGAGAGGTACAAGAAAGTGCTGGATCATATCAATAATAAACTAAAAGATGGTAATTATAATACAGCTTTCAGGTATTGTCTTGAAGCAGAGCAATTGGCCCCTGGTGAACCGGAAACCTGGGAATATTTTGCCTTAACTGAATTTTACCGGGAACTGTATCGTCCCGAAAGAAAAATGTCTGTTTATAATATTGTGGCTATTGTAAAAATACACCTGGCAAAATGCCTTGATTATGAGATAGAACAAGAAAGATATGAGCTGATATCGGGTGACATTGCTAACAGGCTTTTTAATCAACTGCGACAGGATATCAACAGGTATTCGCAGATTTACACGAACAGAAAGGATCCTAAATGGGCCACTATGGCTGTCACCGCATTAAAAGCTTTTGAATTGTGTTATTCGCTTTATAATGATGTTACTTTCCTGATAGCTTACGTTGCTGAGCTTAGTAGGGATTATAAATGGTTAGTCGAAACAAGAAAAGGCATCATAACAGAGTTGCCCTTTTGCGGCCGATTCAATGCAGCATTTAACAGGCAACGTGTAATAGAAAAAATCAAAGCAATACAGACTGGCTACGAAGTCCCGGTAATAAAGAAGGAAAGGTTTGAATACCTCGGCTCCACACCGGGTAAAAAAGTAATACTATTATCTAAATCATAAAACCTATAATAATGGCACTAAAAAACCTAAAAATTCAATTGCCGGACACCTGTAATGTTATAACCGTGAATGTTGAGGAAACAACAATGATCGGGAACCTGGTAGATACACTGAAAGATGAAGGTCACCTGGACGGAAACAGCTACTATATGGTGAAGACTATCAATAATTCTTTTTTACCACCCGGAGTAGAGGTACAAAAATGCGGAGAAGATGAACTGGTTATTATCCGTTCATCAGTGCCAATACCGGATTTTGGTGGTGATTTACCTAAGAATACTCAGCAACGGTGCCAGTTGTTACTTGTGCTTGATACTTCGGGTTCCATGACTGGGCCTCCAATTGCTGAGTTGAATAATGGCCTTCAAATACTCGCACAGCAGATTAAAAGTGATCCAGTAGCAAGACAACGTGTAGAAATTGCGATAATTGAATTTAATAGTACCACTACCGTGGTACAACAACCGGCATTGATTGATGATTTTAATATGCCGGCGTTACGTACGACGGGTACTACTAAATTGGTTGAAGCAGTAAGGACTGCAATAAATTATGTAGAATCAAGAAAACAATGGCACAGAAATAACGGGTTGAGTTTTAACCGTCCGCATATTGTACTCATTACAGATGGCGAACCCGATAGTGATCAGGATATGATTGGTCTTTCGCAAGAAATTAAAACTGCAGCATCCAGGAAAAAATTTGCCTTCCTGCCTGTTGGAGTGCAGGGAGCTAATCATTCAACTCTAAAGCAAATAGCACAGGACGAGTTTCCTCCATTGCCACTCTATGGCTTTCATTTTGATTTGTTCTTTAAATGGTTAAGCACAAGCATTTCTGCTGTAAGTAAATCAAGACCGGAAGAAAAAATTGACTATGCTAATCCCCAGGAATGGATAAGCAAAACTGGTTGGGGAAGTCCTGCAAATAATTAGAAAAGGATATGAACGAAAATCAATGGATAGTTGCTAAAGCGTCCGTAGCTGGTGTAAGACATATACAGGAAAATTCAGCTTGTCAAGATACTTCCGATTACCAGTTTTATGAGAAAGAATCATTTGGTATTGCCATTGTTGCCGACGGTGCGGGATATGCCGAAAACTCTGCAAAAGGATCTTCGCTTGTTGTGCAATATTCAAAAGATCTTTTTTCAGATATGGTCTGTAAAGAACAATGGAACCGGGAAATGCCTGCTGCTGAGAACTGGCAGCAAAAAGCAGAAGAAATATTAAGGACAGTGTATGGCCGTTTGGTTGAATATGGTATTGAACAAAATATCGAAATACAAACATTGGCCACAACTGTTATTGTAATGATCATTACGGCAAAAGGTTTATTAGTTACACATATTGGCGATGGAAGAGCCTGTTACCGGGATGATAATGGTAACTGGATGGCTTGCATTGATCCATATAAAGGAGAATATGCCAATGAAACTGTCTTTATTACTTCCGACTTCTGGAAAGAAAAAGAGCCTGCCCCTTTTATCGGCAGTCATGTTATCATCGGGAAAGTAACTGCTTTTTCAGTTTTAAGCGACGGTATGGAAATGGTTAGCTTTCGGCTGAATGAGTTTAATAGTAATAAAGAGATACATGAATCTTTGAACGAACCGTATACAGCCTTTTTTGAGCATAATGTTGGCGTTCTGACCACCTATAAACAACTCGGCTTATTACCGGATGAAATAAATGACCTGTGGGCAGTTTTTTTGGGTACTGGTAATCCTGCCGTAGCAATAGAACTGGATGATAAATCAATGATACTGGGTGTGCGAATTGAAAATATAGATGCGAACGTAAATGAATCTTGATTATGGCTTATCATTTGAAAGATAAAACTATTGTTCAATTATCACACGAAGAGGTGGGAGGAGGTGGTGAAGGCAAAGTAATTGATGTAATCGCCCCTGCAAAATATGCTTCGTTTGTCGCTAAAATATTCATTACAGCTAATGCAGACAAATTGCTCGATAAGGAAAGGAGATTGAATTACA
>CALSAT010000360.1:0-4402 GCA_943372905.1 Bacteroides fragilis
AAAAACACACCGCTCTTTCTTTCCTGTTCCACTAAGCGAACAAGTTCATCATCACTACTGATACCAACGTTGAAGTCGCCATCGGTAGCCAGTATGATCCGATTATTACCGTCTGTAATAAAATTTTCTGTAGCTGTTTTATAAGCTAGTTTAATCCCTTCGCCTCCGGCAGTTGATCCACCAGCCTGCAGATTATCTATCGCCTCTTTGATCCTTATCTTATTTGCGCCACTGGTAGATGGCAGCACCAGGCCGGCATTACCAGCATATACTACTATGGCAACTTTATCCTGTTCCCTCAGCTGATCTACCAGCATATTCATGGAGGCCTGTACCAACGGTAGCTTATTGGGCTCGTCCATTGACCCGGAAACATCCACCAGGAAAACCATGTTAGAAGCGGGAAGATTATTTACCGCAATTTCTTTTCCTTGTAAACCAATATGAACCAGTTTGTGCTCAGGACTCCACGGGCAATCAGATATTTCAGTATTTACTGTGAAAGGATGATCTCCTACTGGTTTTGCATAGTCGTAATCAAAGTAATTGATCATTTCTTCAATTCGTACAGCCCCGGCAGGTGGAATACTTCCATTTTGGAGATAACGCCGGACATTACTGTAAGCGGCTTCATCAACGTCAATCGAAAAAGTAGACAGAGGATTTTGCGTAGCAGCAAGAAACTTATTCTCCACTATATTATCATAGTCTTCTGTATTGGATGGTGGTATTACTTCTTCGTCTTTTGTTATTACCGGAGGGGTTAGTTTTTCAGATTCTTCCGTTTGTTTTGAAGACTCGGACATGGCCTTTTGATCCACTGTCACTAAGTTCATTTCCTGACTATCGTTGCTGGCTTTTTTGGTAGAAGCCCCACCTGTTTTTTGATCACAGGCAATAAAGGTACTGAGCAGCATAGCTGCTATAGCAGTGATTAAGATTTTCATGATTATACTTTTGTGTGTTGAAATAGGAGATGCGAACGAAAGGAGTTTTCATAAGAAAGTCCCGACATGAACGGGACTTTCTTTTATTTTACTTTGATTTTGTAAGAAGGATATTTACTTTATTCGTTTTGGATTGTACCTGCAGGCTGTCTGCTGATAGTTTTACAATCACATACGCAACACCAGCGGAGTCGGCTGCATTTTCTTTCACTACCAGTTCACCCGCTTTGTTCCATTCATAATACACGGAGTCTGCTTTAATCGTGTCGCTGACGGAACGCATAGCAAGTCCATTCTTCTGAAAATCGAACTGGTACATGGGCTGAATGGTATCGGCCCCGGGCTCTTTTGAAACAGGTTTCCATTTACCAAGGATTAATTCTTTGTTGACAGAGGTGGTTTCAGCAGAGTCCTTTTTTTTGTTGAGAAAAAAGAAGGCTCCTGCTCCGGCTGCTACTACCAGCAGCCCGATCAATAATTTTTTCATGGCTATACTTTTTAGATTAAAAGATGTGAATCAGTTATTGATTCCAACAAGCCATAAAAAGTAACCCTGTCAATTTGTTAAAGGGAATGATTACTGTACACTGACTTATAACTAAAGACAGTCAGTATCGTACTACTCTCCGGCCATCTCCATTACAATTTTCCACTCTTCATCTGTTACTGGCTGAACTGACAAACGTCCTAACCGTACCAGTGCCATAGTGGCCAGGCGTTTATCCGCCTTTATCTGTGCCAGCGTAACCGGCTTTTTTAGTTTTTTATGTGGCTTAAAATCTACAGCCACCCAGGCTGTATCTTCCGTGGTAGGATCCTGGTAAGCTTCTTTGGATACTTTGGCAATACCTACGATCTCGGTTCCTTCATTACTGTGATAAAAAAAGGCAAGGTCGCCCTTTTTCATGGCCCGCAGATTAATCCTTGCAGCATAATTTCTTACACCATCCCAAAAAGTTTGTTTATCCTTTTCAAGCTGATCCCAGGAATACTTAAACGGTTCTGATTTAATAAGCCAGTAAGCCATGTCTTCTTTTTTTGATTTACACTTAGTTCATTCAAAAATACAGGATGCAGAAGAAAAAAATATCTTTTTCTAAATCCAAAAGTGTTTGGGCTGCCGTATTTGAACATGTTCCTGACGGATTAATAATCATAACAAATAAACTAAAAATCAAAAACCATGAAATCTCTTAAATCAATTGGGTTAACGCTGATGGCTGCTTTAGCATTCAGTATTTCTTTTGGTCAAACAATGGCTACAGAAAAAACGGTGGAAGTAGGTGGTGCCCCTATGTATCCTTCAAAGAACATTGTTGAAAACGCAGTGAACTCAAAAGACCATACCACCCTTGTAGCGGCTGTAAAAGCTGCCGGGCTGGTGGAAACATTGCAGACAGCCGGGCCATTCACGGTTTTTGCTCCTACTAACGCTGCGTTCGATCTGTTGCCCGCTGGCACTGTAGAAACATTAGTAAAGCCAGAAAACAAAGCTAAATTGACAGGTATTCTTACCTATCATGTGGTAGCTGGCAGAATGGGTACCAAAGAACTGGATGAAGCGATCAAAAAAGGCGACGGCGCTGCTGAACTGACAACAGTAGCCGGTGGAAAACTTTGGGTGATGAAAAAAGGAAATAAGTACACTTTGAAGGATGAGAATGGCGGTATGGCTGCGATCACCATCAAAAATGTGTATCAAAGCAATGGTGTTATACATGTAATTGATCATGTAGTGCTGCCTAAATAATGATTGTAAAAGCCTTTTTGCAGGAAATCCCCGGTATGATGCCGGGGATTTTTTTGCAATCTGCTATTATCATTCATACGTATATGTATATGAAACTTGTCTTTTGAAAATTAAGTACCTGTTTTGAAAATCCAATCTTTCTGAAAAACCTCCCCCTTTGAACAGGAATTTACTTCTGTTGAGCAAAGAACAACAGTGCCGGTACTCATCACTGAGTACCGGTTTTCTTTGTCATGCTCCTGACATAGTATTTCAACAGAATAATTAAGCTTGCGTTCATACTGTAAATTGAGTTAACATAGCTAAATGAAAAAGATCGTCAAAAAACACCCGCTGGCCATCCGTTGGTTTCACTGGGTCAATTTTCCGGTGCTGGGCATTATGATCTGGAGTGGCCTGCTGATCTATTGGGCTAATGATGTATACAAGATAGGCTTTGGCAGTACCACCCTTCTGAAATTCTTCCCTGATTCATTTTATAAGGCTTTAGATATCCCTTTTCGCCTGTCGGAAGGTATGGCCTACCATTTTGTATTCATGTGGCTGTTCTTTCTGAATGGCATTGCCTATGTACTTTATACGATTTTCTCCGGTGAGTGGAGAGACCTGCTCCCTCAAAAAAGATCATTTAAACAGGCCTGGCAGGTCTTACTGCACGACCTGCGCATACGAAAGACAGCTCCCCCAATCACAGGCAAATACAATGCTGCCCAACGAATTGCTTACACTGCCATCATTGTTATGGGTATTGGTTCCGTATTATCAGGTCTTGCTATCTATAAACCGGTGCAGCTTGGCTGGCTTTGCTCGATGATGGGAGGCTATAAGATGGCCCGTATCATCCATTTTGCATTAACGATTGGTTATGTGTTGTTCTTCCTTGTCCACATCATACAGGTGGCGATGGCCGGCTGGAATAATTTCAGGGCTATGATAACAGGTTTTGAAGTAAAAAAGATAAAAGAAGAAATACCGGTTGAAGAGACCATACCCTCTTCTACCGAAACTGTAAATAAATAGACTATGGCAAACTTATTCAAGAATATTTTTACAAAGAATAATAAGCTGGATACCAACCAGCTTATTGCAAAAAAGACTTTTCTTTCTTTCTTTTTCTTTTTTGTTTTTGCTGGTGCGGCCTTCTGGGGATGGAAATGGTTGCGAAGCCAGCCATCTGATTCGGGTAAAACAAGTGCCCCCATCCGTAAAGTGCTGGACGCAAACGAGAAAGTGTTTGATGGGTTGCTCTCGGACAAACATCTTACTAAGGAATATCCCAAATCACTGGCTGCCAATCCTGCCCGTGCAAATGGTAACCTGGGATTGAAATCTGCCTTTGATCCCAATACATGGGTCATGAATGTAATAAAAGCAAAAGGCGACACTTTAAAGATCACACTGGACGACATAAAGAAGCTGCCGAAAACAGAGATCACTTTTAATTTCAAATGTATAGAAGGATGGAGCCAGATCACACACTGGGGAGGTGTACAGTTTTCAGAATTCATGATCAAATACGGGTTAAGTGAAGAAGCTGCAATGAAATACCTTGGCTTAAGCACACCGGATAAAGAGTATTATGTGGGAATAGATATGCCCAGTGCGATGCATCCGCAGACCTTATTATGCTATGAATTGAACGGCCAGCCGCTTCCTATGAACCAGGGCTACCCTCTCCGCCTTATCATCCCGGTAAAATATGGGG
>CALSAT010000361.1:0-4398 GCA_943372905.1 Bacteroides fragilis
CTACGGGAAGTGTTATGCCTCTGCATACGGTTACAGAAACAGTATCCAATGGCGAAGGCGGCATGCTAGGCATGGCGTTGCATCCCAATTTTTCCTCCATTCCCCATGTATTTGTGGCGTATAATTATAATGCCAGCGGCTATAAGGAAAAGGTCGTACGGTTTACCTATAATGGTTCTGCGCTGACGAACCCGGTAATTATTATTGATAATATAACAGCGGCCTCTATTCATAATGGTTGCCGACTGGTGATCACTTCCGATCTTAAATTATTCATCACTACCGGTGATGCAGCCAACCAATCCTTACCCCAAAACAGTTCATCAGTGAATGGCAAGGTGCTGCGGCTGAACCTGGACGGCTCAGTACCATCCGACAACCCCATTACCGGGAACCCGTTATGGAGCCTCGGCCATCGTAATGCACAGGGGTTGGTTTTTGCAAATAATAAACTATACGCCTCTGAACACGGTCCGGATTCGGATGATGAAATAAATATCATTGAAAAGGGAAGAAACTATGGTTGGCCCACCGTAAAAGGTTTCTGTAATGAAAGTGGTGAGCAAACGTTTTGCGCAGCTAATAATATCAAAGAGCCACTGAAAGCATGGACACCGACTGTAGCGGCCTGCGGCATGGATTATTATAATAACAACCTTATTCCGCAGTGGAAAAACTCACTACTGATGGTATCACTGAAAAATGCAAGGTTGTACCAGATTAAACTGGATGATTCATTCAATAATATAACCGGTACCAACGAATATTTCAATAATGCTCATGGCCGGTTGCGTGATGTCTGCATCTCTCCGGAAGGGAAAGTGTATCTCTGCACCAGCAATGGGGGAAATGATGATAAGATCATTGAAATAAAAAAGCAATAAGGCTGCCTGATCAGTTTAATCCGCTTTGCGGATGCAGACATAGTGATACTCATCCACCTTTTGCACATCATAATAGGCACCGGTATACCAGTATTTCGTTACTGCGGTGGTACCACTGGCCTCTGTTGATGTCCAGATAGTGCCTCTCTCCTCTACATTGAATTTATCTTTGAAAGCGTAGATCGCATCGCTTTCCTCTTTCGCAGGAAGGTACCAATCATCTTTTCCGCCATCAGTAGCCTCACTGCATAACTTCGCAGCGTAGGGCTTACCATCATACCCGGCATTTTTTCCCACGGCCAGTACGATCGCTTTGGTGTTGGCAGCACCATTTGATGCACTTTTAGCAGCATCCAATGCAATTTCCTCATAGCCACCCCATGACACTTTGCCTTTGGCAGTCATGTCGAGTACTTCATATTTTTTACCGTTATATTCTATAGGAACTATTTTCTGTGCAAAAAGACTGGTGACGCCTATAAAGATTGCCAGATAAAAAAGAATCATTTTTTTCATACAAAGAGTTTAAGGTTGTTAGGTACGCAAATATACAAAGCTGTTGGTGCCACTCAATACCCTTATCAGGGGAGGCTGAAGACAGGGCAGGTTTGTGGTTCGGCGGCTTTGAAGCTAGTTTTTATAATTGCGCAGCACAGTAGTCAATCAAAGAGCCGGGGTCCTTTACTAAAAAAGCCCCGTAAATACGGGGCTTAAAGTTCATTATCATCGATTCGATTTCTTATGATTTTACAGCTGCAATACCGGGAAGTACTTTGCCTTCGAAGTATTCCAGCATAGCGCCCCCGCCGGTAGATACATAACTTACCTTATCGGTAAATCCGAACTGGTTCACAGCGGAAACAGAATCGCCACCGCCCACTAAAGAGAAAGCACCCGTCTCTGTTGCTGCTGCGATTGCCACGGCGATAGCCTTGGTGCCATGCTGAAACTTGGGCATTTCAAACACTCCCATCGGGCCGTTCCACAGTATGGTCTTTGATCGTTTGATCACATTGGCAAATTGTTCGCAGGCCATATTGCCAATGTCCAGTCCCATCCATCCATCAGGTATGTTATTACTTGGCGATACGGAGGTTTGAGCATCAGCAGCAAATTTGTCAGCTATAACAGAATCTGAAGGCAGGTGAATACAGACACCTTTTTCTTCAGCCTTTTTTATTATTTCCAGGGCCGTATCCAACCGGTCTTCTTCGCAAAGTGAATTACCGATCTCCCCACCCTGGGCTTTCATAAAGGTATAAGCCATACCGCCGCCAATAATTATATCAGTGGCCCTTTCCAGCAGGTTTTCTATGATCAGTATCTTATCACTTACTTTGGCCCCGCCAATAATAGCCACAAAAGGCTTCTCTGCTTTATGCAATACCTTTTCTGCGCTGGCCACTTCTGCATCCATCAGCAGACCAAAAAATCTTTTCTCTGCCGGAAAGAATTTGGCAATAACCGCTGTGGAAGCATGTGCCCGGTGAGCAGTCCCAAAAGCATCATTTACCCATACATCACCCAGCTTAGATAGTTTTTCAGCAAAGTTTTCCTCGCCTTTTTCTTCTTCTTTATAAAAACGCAGATTTTCCAGCAGCAATACTTCCCCTGGCCGCATCATGCTGGCAGTAAGATATGCCTGCTCGCCAACACAATCGTTGGCAAATAACACCGTAGTGCCGCCCAGCAATTCGCTTAAGTGCTGTATCAAATGCTTTAAGGAATACTTATCCGTCGGGCCGTCTTTAGGCCTTCCAAGATGGCTCATCAGAATCACCATTCCGCCGTCTGCCAGTATTTTCCTGATGGTGGGGACGGCCGCCCTCATGCGGGTGTCATCCGTTATTTCAAACTTATCATTCAATGGCACATTAAAATCCACCCTGATCAGTGCCTTTTGTCCCTTAAAGCTGTACGCCGCAAAATTTGACATAATAAGGTAGTTTAAAAGTTAGTTATTACTGGTTGACCGCTTTTTGTCTTTCCACTTCCTGGAATAATAAATGGCCGGCTACAGTACCCATTACTTCATCGGTCACATCTTTTCCTCCACGCAGATTGGTGCGGATACTCTGCCAGCTGTATTTAGGTCCATAGGGTATGCCCCACCAGCCAAATAAAACTGTTAACAACGTAAAGGGAAATGCTTTGACTTTTATACTTTCATCTTTGCGGATAAGGTAGACTCCGGAAGTACGTTTGAAAGTTACCACCAGTAATGAAATGGTGTAAGCAAAATATACAAATCTTCCGCCCTTTTCCTCCTCCCTTTGCAAATCCTCAGCTGACAACCCATCAATATTCTTGATCTTCATAAGGTCTTGTTGAAAATAAAAAATACCGCTGCAGGATGCAAAGGCATCGCAGCGGTAAAAAAATAAAAAAAATTATTTGCTTATCAGTTTGGCAAAAAAGTTAACCGTTCTTACCAACTGGCTTACATAGCTCATTTCATTATCATACCAACTAACAGCTTTCACCATTTGCTTATCTCCCACGGTCACTACTTTGGTTTGGGTGGCATCAAACAAAGAACCATAGTGAATACCAATAATATCGCTGCTTACGATCTCATCCTCGGTGTAGCCAAAACTTTCGTTGCTGGCGGCCTTCATAGCAGCATTGATTTCGTCTGCTGTTACTGTTTTACTTAATACAGCCGTAAGTTCAGTCAATGAACCGGTAATGGTGGGTACCCGCTGAGCACTGCCATCCAGTTTGCCTTTCAATTCTGGCAATACCAACCCTATTGCTTTGGCAGCACCGGTACTGTTGGGAACGATATTGGCAGCAGCAGCCCTTGCCCGGCGCAGATCACCTTTTGCATGCGGGGCATCCAGTGTATTCTGGTCATTGGTATAGGCATGAATAGTGGTCATGATACCGGTAACGATCCCAAATGAATCATTCAGCACTTTGGCCATTGGAGCCAGGCAGTTAG
This sequence comes from Bacteroides fragilis, assembly GCA_943372905.1. Lineage (GTDB taxonomy): Bacteria > Bacteroidota > Bacteroidia > Chitinophagales > Chitinophagaceae > JJ008. Next base: position 3,829 of record CALSAT010000361.1, read on the forward strand.
TGGTGCAGGAAGCACAGGAGATGATGGTCTCGCTGCCATCCAGTATGTTGTGGTTCACATTAAATACCACCGTCTTCAGATCGCCGGTGGCAGGGGCTGAGATCACTACTCTTTTGGCACCTGCCGTAATATGTGCAGCAGCTTTGTCCTTGTCGGTAAAGAAGCCGGTACTTTCGATTACCACATCTACATCATGACTACCCCATGGAATTTGTGAAGGGTCTTTTTGGGCATATATTCTTACGGCATCCCCGTTTACTACGATCGAATCATCGGTAGCTTTCACATCAGCATCAAAGCGGCCCTGGGCACTGTCGTACTTCAGCAGGTGCGCAAGCACTTTTGGACTGGTCAGGTCATTTATTGCTACTACATCTATTCCTTCCATTTTATATATCTGGCGGTAAACCAGGCGGCCGATGCGGCCGAAGCCATTGATGGCGACTTTAACGGTGCTCATTTCTCGATATTTTAATGTTTAAAAAAACCAGCCTTCGCTGCTAAAAGAGGTGCGAAGGTAGGAAAACCGGTTGTGTTTAGCAGTATCAGATTTTGTCAAAAAGGCTGTAG
>CALSAT010000362.1:0-4393 GCA_943372905.1 Bacteroides fragilis
CTATAGAACAACCTGCCTCATCAGGTAAATTGGCAGAACGATCTGTCCATACAGGAGTAGCAGGTACTGTCATATCCAGTTTAAAAAATTCGGCTTCAGGTGCAGGTGTGCCACAAGCAAAAGAGGTACCGTTCCAATAAAGAACATAAACTATCGCCTGATTACTTGGGGCCAATGCAAGCACTACCCTTCCATATGTTCCGTTTGCATTCCATCCGGCAGGTGTTCCTGCCGGGCCTGATAATCTTGTCCATGATCCGGAAGCACCAGTAGTAGAAGTCCAAACTCCATCAGAACCAGCAGAGTTAGTACCACCAAAAGCGGCATAAAACCTGCCAGTACTTGTAACAACAATATCAGTGAATTGACCAGTATTTGCAAGTGTTCCTGACAAAACCGTACCCCAAGTACTGCCACCATCAGTTGAGCGAAGTATAGTTGCAACACAAGCCATATAGACATTACCATTGGTAGGATCGACTATTACTTTATTGACAAAGTCCTGCCCTACAGAAAAGCTTTCCAGCGCAGATGTATTGGATGAAGCCAGCCTTGTCCAGGTTTCCCCATTGTCAGTAGATTTATACACTCCATTCCCGGAATAAAAGGCACCGGCACCATTTGCGGAATTTCCGGATGCCTCCCCTACTCCATAATACCAGGTATCCTGAAATCCGGGCCTTGTATCCTGCGCCAGGCTTGTACAACTGAAGTGTTCTCCTGTTGGGCTTTTCCGTACCCAGGTTGCACCGTTGTCGGTGGATTTATAAACACCTCCACTTACTCCCCCGGCAAGAATGATCTGGTTGGAAGTGCCGTTATAACGAACATCATAAACTATTGTCCTGGTTCGGCCGCCCAGATTATTGGGACCCTGAAAAATATATGGGTTAATGGCCTCAATGCGACTGGTCAGGCTTTGGCGGGCATATATTTCCCTTGCCTGTGCCATCTCGGCTTCCCTGACCCCTTCGGGAATGGTACCTGTTGCCGGATTTTTGAGCATATTGAATTCATACTCGAGGGCACCCTGGAAATCTGTCATGCGGGAATTAGGGTCCTTTTTTCTCTGTTCAGGAAAAGCCGTTTCCTTTACCTGCTTATTGTTGTGGCAGGACGAAAGAAAGAAAATCGATTGCAAAAGAAAAAACAAGCATCCTGCTTGTTTAAGAGTAAAACTGTACTTCATGTCGTCAGGTTTATGTTTTTAATGCAGTTGCCTAAAATTAAGATATTTCCTGCTGGCTTAAAACTATTGTTTTCCTCATAGTGCTGCCACTAAGGTTTTTTTGTCTAACGTCTTATGCTGATAACAATTTGCTAAACAACAACCCGGATGGTTTTACTTTTTTTGCCTCATTTTGATTTACATTTGCGTCTTAAAGTTCTTTCGAACATGATTAGCAGAAGAAATATCCGGGTAAAAGTGATGCAAACGCTGTACACCGTTCATACACTTGAAAAAGAAGTGAAACCCGGTGAGCCTCAAAAGATACTACAGGAACATTTTGATGAAACCCGTGCCTTGCTGGTATATCTTATCTGGTTCCTGACAGAAGTGACACGCTATGCCGAGAAAGACGCTCATCAAAAAGCCTCGAAACACCTGCCCACCAGCGGCGACCTGAACATTAATACCAAAATAGCCGGCAACGAACTGCTTTGGAAAATGCTGGAAGACCCCGCACTAAAAGCCCAGTTTGCCAGCCAGAAGCCTGAACTGATAGCCGATAAGGAACTGATCCGCAGGATATATCAAACACTGATAGAAACACCGGAATATAAGACCTATACCTCAAGCGGCGCCAGGGAAAAAGCAGATGAAAAAAAGATCCTTGAGTTTATCCTGAACGACCTGTTGCTGGCCAATGAAGTTTTTGTAAGCCATATTGAAGACACCTTCTCCAATTGGGATGATGATGGTGATATGGTGGTGCAACTGCTGACCGGCTACCTTCAAAAACCGGGCAGTATTGAGTTTAAACAACTCATGAGTACTGATAAAGCACAGTTTGCCAAAGGCCTCCTGCAAACTGTAATGGAAAAAGATGAACATTTGCAAACGCTCATCATACCTAAACTCAAGAACTGGGATGCAGAGCGGATCGCCCTGCTGGATATGATCATGATGAAGATGGGAGTAGCTGAATTCCTGTATTTTGAGACCATACCACCCAAGGTTACTATCAACGAATATATTGACCTGGCCAAGGACTACAGCACCCAGCAAAGCGGACAGTTTGTGAACGGCATTCTTGATAATATACATAAAGACCTGGTTCAAAGCGGGACCATGCAGAAGGTGGACTATAAAAAATCGTGAGACAAGGCCCGCCTTGTCTTTACTTAACATTACATTTGCACTCTTAAATACAATTGGATATGAAACAAACCCTGATCATTTTGGCCGCCATCCTTACCCTGGCCGCCTGCAAATCAACGGATAAAAAAGTGATCCCTCCCGGCCAGATGACCAAAGAGGACATGGCAAAAGCAGCGAACGATTCTGCTAATTTCACCTCTATCGAGTGGATCGATTCTTCCACCCGCAACCTTGGCAATCTGAAAAAAGATGAAACCATAGAAATCTCTTTTCGTTTTAAAAATTCCGGGGATAAAAACCTGGTGATCGAAAAAGTAACCGCACAGTGCGGATGTACCATTCCTGAGCAACCCACCCAGGCTTACGGACCCGGTGAAGAAGGGGTTATTAAAGCCAAGTTTAATGGCAGCGGCAGCGGTATCATTTCAAAACAGGTGTACGTAACCGCCAATACCAAACCCGCTAAAGATCATACACTCACCTTTACCGGTGAAATAATAGAGAATAAATAAACGACCTTATATCGCTTTGCTTAAATAATAAAACAAACATGAAATCGATCAGAACTTATCTTACAGCCGCTATAGTATTAATGTATTTGTCGTCCTGTATGCCTCCCGGCGGGGATGGAAAATCCGGTAGTGGTGGTTCAGGTGGTACCATCCAGCTGATCTTCCTGGGCTTGATGATCGTTGTGTTCTGGATGTTCTTCATCCGTCCGCAGGCCAAAAGAGCTAAGGAGCAGAAGGTATTTATTGAAAACCTGGGCAAAGGCGATAAGATTGTTACCATTGCCGGTATTCATGGCACCATCAATAAAGTAAATGAAGATGGTACGCTGAACCTGGAAGTAAGCCCTGGCAGCTATATCAAGATCGAGAAAAGCGCCATTAGCAGAGACTGGACAGCCGCATTGAATAAACCAGTCGTTGCTGAGAAAAAGTAAAACAGGAAGAATAAATTCCCATAACATATTCCAAATTCCGGTTGTAAGTTTACTACAGGGATTTGGAATTTTTTTTGGAATATTGAAAAGATCAGTCATGCTGAAAATAGGCTTAACCGGCGGTATCGGCAGTGGTAAAACAACTGTGGCTAAAGTATTTGAAACATTGGACATACCGGTCTACTATGCAGATAATGCTGCCAAACGGTTGATGAATACTGATGATGAACTAAAAGCAGGCGTCATCAGCCACTTTGGTGAAGCCGCTTATGTAAATGGTGAACTGGACCGGAAATACCTGGCAGGTATTGTCTTTAATAATAAAGAGAAACTCGACCTGCTCAATTCTCTCACCCACCCTGTTACCATCCGGGATGCAGAAGACTGGATGAACCGTCAAACAGCTCTCTACGCTATCAAAGAAGCGGCGCTGCTGTTTGAAAGCGGCGCTGCCGAAAAACTGGATTACATTATTGGTGTCTATGCTCCCCAGCATATCCGCATCAAAAGAGTGATGCAAAGGGATGATCTCAGCACTGACGAAGTACTGAAACGCATCAGCCGGCAGATAGATGAAGAAATGAAAATGAAGCTCTGCAATTTTGTGATCACCAACAATGACCAGGAACTGGTACTGCCACAGGTGATGAAACTGCATGAACAATTCATTAAAGAAAGCATCCTGCAACCGGCTTAAATACCATAAACAGGTTATTGCCCCGCCCTTATTACAATTGTATCTTTCAGCAAACACAATTGTATGAGAGTACGCACCAGGGCCAACTGGCACAATACCATCCGTAAATACAAGGTCAGCCCGGTAAAGTTATTTGAACCCGAAACACTGGCAGACATTGTTGGAATCATCCGTGATGCGGAAGAGAAAAAATACCGGGTGCGGGCCGTTGGCTCCGGTCATTCCTTCTCCGATGTGGCAGTAACCCGTGAATACCTGGTGGATCTCTACCGAATGGACCGTATCAATTATTACGACAACAATGTTATCAGCGAAGAACACAAACACCTTAACCTTGTTAATTGTGAAGCGGGCATCCGCCTCCGCGACCTGAACCGCCTGCTTACCAAAATGGACCTGGCCCTGAAAAATATGGGCGGCATCGACA
>CALSAT010000363.1:0-4355 GCA_943372905.1 Bacteroides fragilis
ATCCGGGCGGCAATTCTCTTTATCTACTTTATTAATGATAACGATCGGTTTCAGGTTCAGTTGCAGGGCCTTTTGCAGTACAAACCGTGTTTGGGGCATAGGGCCTTCAAAAGCATCCACCAGCAGGCAAACGCCATCTGCCATTTTTAGTACTCTTTCCACCTCACCACCGAAGTCGGCGTGACCCGGGGTATCAATAACGTTGATTTTCACGTCTTTATATACTACGGAAGCGTTCTTACTAAATATGGTGATGCCCCGCTCTCTTTCGAGGTCGTTGCTGTCCATGATCAGCTCACCCGTTTCCTGGTTGTCGCGGAAAACCTTGGTGGCGTGTAATATTTTATCAACGAGGGTAGTTTTACCGTGGTCAACGTGTGCAATAATTGCTATGTTTCTTATTTCCATCTTGTGTAGTTAACAAGTTGAAGAGTTACAGGTTAACGGGTTCACGACTCTTTTGATCTTTTTTCTAAAAAACTGATGTACCCGTTTAATAACTTTTCAACCTCTATTATTTTAATTCTTAAATGATTTAATTGCTCTTGGTTAATTAACCCTTCGTCAAAAGCATCAATCAGATGATTAAGTGTTTCACTTAAGGAACCTCTGCCAATCACACTAAACCTCAATCTGTCCGGCCAGGTTTTTCTGCCGTGACCTTCTGAAATTTGTGTATTGATCGAACGAGAACTTCTGATCAATTGATCGACCAACCGATACTTTTCTTCAGCGGGAAAGGTTTTAACAAGCCTGGAAATCTCCATCTTCAACTCTCTTGCCTTTTTCCAAACTTCCAAGTCCTCGAAACTTTGATAGGCCATAAAAACAAATTAAGCATAGTCTGTGACTAACAACGTTTGTCAACTTATTCATGCTCAAGCCTGTAACTTATCAACCCGCCACCCTTAATTCTTCTTCTCTTTTCCGGGCGGCGAAGGTACGCTAATTAAGCCGGGGGAGCAAACGAATCAGCTATTTAATGGAGGCTTAACGTGCAATAAACAGGGATTTAATGTAGTTTTATGAAAACCTGGTGTATGAAATTCCTTAAATGGCTCGGCATCATCCTGTTAGTACTAATTATTGTGTATTTCTTAGGACCCCGTCCGGCTACTCCAAAATACACCAACAGCCTGCCGGCAGTGCCTGGCGAAGCCGCTGCGTTAGAACAATATATAAGAGTCAATGAGGCCAAGCATACACTGAAGCCGGACAATGAAGCCCGCATCCTCTGGATAAATGATTCACTGAAACAACCGACCGAGTACGCCGTAGTGTACCTGCATGGTTTTTCGGCCAGCCAGGAGGAAGGCGACCCTGTGCATAAAGAGTTTGCCAGCAAATTTGGATGCAATTTATACCTCAGCCGCCTGGATGCGCATGGCGTGGATACGACGGAGCCTCTTGGAAATTTTACTGCTGAAGGTGTGTGGAACTCCGCCAAAGAGGCATACGCCATCGGAAAAAAGTTGGGGAAAAAAGTGATCCTGGTGTCCACTTCCACCGGAGGGACGCTGGCCCTGAAACTGGCAGCGGAATACCCGGAGATAGCTGGTTTGATCCTTCTTTCTCCCAATATTGCCATCAACGATCCCAATGCCTGGCTGCTGAACAATCACTGGGGTCTGCAAATTGCTCATTTGGTAACGGGCAAGCACCGTATGGCTGGCGATACAACGGCTGTATATGCACAATACTGGAATAATCGCTATGTGACAGGGTCGCTGGTACAATTAGAAGAGCTGCTGGAAAGCACGATGAAGGAATCTACTTTTAAGAAAGTAACGCAGCCAGTCTTGTTGCTATATTATTTTAAGGATGAGGAACACCAGGACGAGGTAGTAAAAGTGTCGGCCATGAAAAGAATGTTTACCCAATTGGGCACCGCCGAAAATGTAAAAAGGCAGGTACCCATTCCCAATGCGGGTAATCATGTGCTGGGTTCTCCCATCAAATCCAAAGATGTAAAGACGGTGCAACTGGAGTGTGAAAAGTTTGCTGTAGAAGTATTGAAGATGGCTCCTCTGAAGCCATAAAGCAACGGCCACTCCCCTTATGGAGTGGCCGGACAGGATACGGTTATTGTATATTTTTTTCAGATCGCTGCTTTGGACCAAAGCATATGAGGGTTTTCATTGATAAAATTTACTAAGGCGGGAGAATTTTTCAGGTTCAACTTCTTTAAAATATTATAGCGGTGTACTTCCACGGTCTTTTGGCTGATGTTCAATGACTCTGCCATTTGCTTTGAAGAAACTCCTTTCCGTATCAGATCAATGATAACTATTTCCCGCTGGCTCAATTTCGCTTCTGTTGTTTCTTCCTCTTCACTATAGAGAAATCGTGTTGCCAGTTTGTCTTTTATTTCCCTGCAGATATATTGCCCGCCCTCATGAATGTTCAATATGGCGATAAACATCTCTTCCATTTCTGAGGTCTTTGTGAGGTAGCCATTTGCTCCTGCGCCTATCATAGCCGACACATAGCCCTGGTGAACGTGCTGCGAAGCGGCCAGTATTCGTGACTGCGGCGACACCTTTGTTATTTGCTTTACTGCCTCCACTCCGCTTATTCCGGGCATATTGATATCTATGATGATAATATCAGGGTGATGCAGCCCGGCTTTCTCGATAGCTTCTTCCCCATTGGAGCATTGTGCTATTACTTTAAAGCGTTTGTCAGCATTAAGCATAAAGCTCCAGGCTTGTCTTATCAATGCGTGGTCATCTGCCAGCATGATGGTAATTTTCTCGTTAGTAATATTCATGATTGCTTGTTTTTAATTATTAGAAACCGGGGAAAAAATATTTACCTCACATCCATTCCCCGGGGAGGAAAGAATACTTACTTCTCCGTTGAATAAGGATGCCCGTGTCCTGATATTCAGTAATCCTACGCCGGCAGATCTTGTGTTAGTATCAAATCCCACACCGTCATCTTTAATGATAAGCCGGATCCCATTGCGTTCTTCCAGCAAACTGAGATAAACATTCTTTGCCCGTGCATGCTTAATAATATTATTAAACTGCTCCTGCGCTATCCGGTAAATAGCCAGTTTTAATTTATCGGTTATCTTGTTCTCGTTAAAGCCGGAGAAATTCTTGTGAATGATTATTTCTGTGGTTGCGGCGATCCTCTCTATAATATCATCCAGTATCCCTTCCAGGGCTGACTCGCCAACTGCCGGGGCAATGAGTGAATGCGATAAAGACCTTATGTCTGTAATGGCTGAGTAGATAAGATTATCCGTTTCTTCCATTAACGGCGAACTGCCTTTTTCCTTTTTTAGCATTGCCAGATAAAGTCTTGAGGTAGCGAGTAACTGATTGATATGATCATGTAATTCCCGGCCTATTTCCTGGCGTTCATTTTCCTGGGCCAAAAGAGCGGCCTCTTTTATTTCCAACTCCCTTAATTCCCGCTCACTATCCAGTTTTGATTGTAATTTTATTTTATCTGTCACATTATCTGCTATCGCTAATATGGCCGTTTTATTTCCGTAGGCGACCTGGTCAGATACAATACTCATAAACATCTCCTCTCCAGCTTTATTGAGATGTCGCCAGATGCCGCTGCTTTTCGCCGGTTCTTGTGTCATTTGTTTTGCAAATGCTTTGAATCTCTCAACTTCGTGAGGCGGCCTCAGATCCAATGTTGTTAACTGCACAAATTCTTCCCGCTGATAACCATACTCCTGAACTGCGGTATCATTTACTTCCAGTATTTTATAATTATCTGCATCCCATATAAAAATACTCTCCGGATTATTATTGAATAAATGTCGGTACCGTTCTTCTGATGACCTTAATTCTTCTTCGGCCAATTTTTTTTCGGTAATATCTGAAGAGGCCCCGACGAGCCGGATCGCTTTACCTTCTTTGTTTCGGATGATATATCCTTTATCATGAATGTGTACATACGTTCCATCGCTCCTGAGTACCCGGCATTCTATTTCAAAGAAGTTTCTATCCTGTGAATGAAATACTTCCTGCTTTATCTGGTTTACCCGTTTCCTGTCGTCCGGATGAATTTTTGATTCCCAATCTTCTTCCGTTCCTTTTTCTTTATCCCCATTTTCTTTAAATATCTCCTCCCATCCTTCTTTACTCCTGTACACCTTTCCTGTAAGCAAGTCCCAATCCCATATCATATCACTGGTGGACTTTGCAACCAGCTCATATCTTTTGTTGCTTTGTTCCAGCGCCTCTTCTGCTTTCTTCCGTTCGGTAATATTGATACGTGCCAGTACCACTTTGGGTTCATTTCCTGCAAAGCTGGTGACCCGGAGTAAGAACCAGCGTTGCTCTGTCTCCGAATGACAAGGATACTCTATTTCAAAAGATGGTGTTACC
>CALSAT010000364.1:0-4333 GCA_943372905.1 Bacteroides fragilis
GGTTCACATTGCAGGGCGCTGCAAGTGAGTTATCACGCAATAACGACATACTGTTTTGCCCGGCCACCCGCTTAAAATTATGGTGTTCGTACCTGTTGCCCGCAACAAATGCATCCTGCATCATAAAAGTGCTGTTGAAGTCAAAGGTCGTCCACAACCTGCGGTAAGTACCGGCAACGGGTAAACCGGTGTTGGTAATGCCGGTAAAAAGCGGGTTATTTAAGTTACCCGCCAGGGTGCCGCCTCCAATATCGTAAGCAGTTCCTGCGGTAGTGCTTCTGTAAATGGAATGCCCGAAGGAGTTTACAACATTATTCTCCCACAAAAGTGATGTCGTACCGGTAACAGGTGCCAGAAATGAATTTAACCGGGTAAAGGCAATGCGGCCTGTATTCACCCCTCCGATATTTACCACACACTGATAGGTTAACACATACTCTGCTGCCAGCCCAAAATTGATGAACGGATCTCTGTCATCCCGGCCGGAATTATCAACGACCCGGTATGGGTGAGTAATGGCACTTGTAGCCTGGTTGATGCCAATCACAAAAAGATCCCTTAATGTAGCGCCTGCTGCATTAAGGGAAGTACGGTTGCCGGCAATCACCACTGTATCCCGGTTAATGATCATCGATTTAGGAATATCTGTTAATCCTGTGGGAGCTGCCGGATCAGTATACTGCCTGTTCCATACCAGGCCACCGCCTGCATTGATCTTAAATACTAACAGGGTACGGTCTGAATTGATAGTGGCGGCAACAATATAGTTTTCTGTTACCTCATTGGTTTTTTTAATACAATAGGACTTAACCTTGTTTCCTGCTGCAAAATACCGGAAAGACCAATTGATGATCCCCCGGCGGAATAACCAGGAAGACTGTATGCCCGCTGTGTTTGTAGTAGCTGCATAAATAAAGTCTCCATTGGGACAACGAATAAGTGCGGCAGCAGTTTCGTCTGTTCCAGTGAGGCCATAGCGGCGGCTGAAAGTTACATTACCCACCGCATCCACACTATGTACCCACACATCGTTGGAAACTACGGTTGCGCTTTCCTGAATGGTGTTAATTGCACGGCTGCTTCCTGCCGCTGCAGCAGTAGCTTCCACAACTGATACCAGGTTTACCGTACTGGATACTAACGGGCTTCCGGTGGGCCGGTAGTCTTTCATAAACTGCGCTGCTGTGAAAAAAGGAAGCAGCAATGCCGAAATGATGAGTAGCATCAATGACTTTTTCATACTTAAAGGTTTTGGTTAATGATAAATAATGTCTATATAAATATCACAAACCCTTTATAAAGAGGTCACGTAAAACCTGCATCCCAATACTGTTTTTTTTGTAATTAAGAGTATCTGCTATGTTTTGTTAGGGCCAAAGCAGCAGAATACAGACGCCCTGATGAGGTAAGGTCCCTAACTCCGGCACTGATTTTCTTTTTCTAATCTGGTTTACCTTTTGCAAATAATAAAGAAGAAGCAGCGAGAGTGATACCGAATGCTTTAAATGCAGGGCCATATTCTCCGCCCTCCATTTTTGAAAGAGGGAAAAAGAACAGCATCCCAATCAGGATGATAAATCCGATCAATGTCCAGCGGGCTTTTTCATTTTTAACCTTAAATAAACTGATACAATTCGTATAAGCAATAGTACCGGCGAAAATACCTCCCACACCAAAGCTGACAATAAAAGCAGCGACGGAATAGAACCGGGGGTTCAAAACTGCCAAAACAATATCAAAAAGGCTGACAGCAATAAAGGTTACCAGAATTATACCCATGCAGGTCAGGAGCGGAGTAATGTTTCCGGGGAGTTTCATGGCTGGAAGATAGAAATTTCCTTCCCGAAATTTTTTCCTCTTAATTTATTCAATCGTATACTTTTGTGCCGTTAACTAATTACTGGCCTAACCCATTTACGCTGAAATGACTAACTCTTACCATGATCTCGTTAAGCAAACATTTAATTTTCCGCAGGACGGCATTGAAGTGGATGAGGGTAACCTCTGGTTCAATGGGCTGGATCTGAAAGCACTGATCGCCAAATATGGAACACCCATGAAGCTAACTTATCTGCCCAAGATTGGAATGCAGATCAGGAAGGCTAAAACAATGTTTGCTAATGCATTTAAAAAGCATAAATACGAGGGGAAGTATTTTTATTGTTATTGTACAAAAAGTTCCCATTTCAGCTTTGTGGTAGAAGAAGCCCTGAAAAGCGAAATTCATCTGGAAACATCTTATGCTTACGATATTGAGATCATCAAAAAGCTTTATGCCAAAAAGAAAATAACCAAGGATATTCATATTATTTGCAATGGGTTCAAGCAAAAAACATATACCAGGCGTATTGCCAATCTGTTAAATACCGGCTTTCATAATGTAATCCCCATACTGGACAATAAAGACGAATTAAAAGACTATGCCCAATCGGTAAAAGTGCCTTTTAAACTAGGTATCAGGGTAGCGGCGGAAGAAGAACCCAATTTCCCTTTTTATACATCAAGATTGGGTATCAGGGCAAAAGACATACTGGAGTTTTATGTGGACCGGATCGAGGGTTACGAAAGCAAATTCCAATTGAAGATGCTGCATATTTTCCTCAATAAAGGGATTAAGGATGACATTTATTATTGGAGTGAGTTGAATAAGGTCATAAACTTGTATTGCCAGTTGAAAAAAATATGTCCTGAACTGGACTCGATCAATATTGGAGGAGGCTTCCCTATTAAACATTCCCTGGGCTTTGAGTATGACTACCAGTTTATGATCAATGAGATCGTCAGGAATATCAAAGTGGCTTGTAAAAAAGCCAAGGTACCCATGCCAAATATTTATACTGAGTTTGGCAGTTATACCGTAGGCGAAAGCATGGCACATATTTACAGTGTCATCGCAGAAAAGGTGCAGAATGACCGGGAGACCTGGTATATGATTGATTCTTCTTTTATCACAACCCTGCCCGATACATGGGGAATTGGCGAAAAATTCCTGATGCTGCCGGTGAATAAGTGGGAATCGGATTACCAACGGGTGGTGCTTGGCGGTATTACCTGTGATAGTCACGATTACTATGATTCAGAAGAACACATTAATGAAGTGTTCTTACCCAAAGTAAATGGTGATAAAGAACCTCTTTATGTTGGTTTTTTTCATACTGGTGCATACCAGGACCAGATCAGCGGATACGGAGGTATAAAGCACTGCATGATACCCTCACCCAAGCATATCATTGTAGGGTATGACAGAAATGGTAAACTGGTTGATTGGGTATATGCTAAACAACAGACAGCACAAAGTATGCTGAAGATACTTGGATATAAATAATTCTAAGCTGCTACCAATAAGCAAAAGGCCTCCGGAGTTCCGGAGGTCTTTTGCTTATACCTTCATTTCGTTAATTGCTGGCACGGCTGTATCTTTTCCACTCACTGTATTCCCATTTATTATAGCTTACCCTGCTAAGATGTGATCTGTCCAGGTAGAAACGATTGTCATATCCCTTCCAGTACAGGTACCCCTGCTGGTTGCGGTGATAAAATCTTCCGTTAGGGTTTTGCTTCATCACAAATCCCGGAGTAGGGGTAATGATTAGCGACACATAACTGGCGTAGCGGGGTGGAGGCGGAGGTTCCGGTCTCCGGTAAGTGTCCGGTTCATCGTACGTCCTGGGCTGTTTCTCTTTGGTGGCCCAAACCCGGCTAGGTTTACAACTGGTAAAAGTAATTGCCAGTGTCAAAACTGCAATTACAGACAGAATAGATGTTCGTTTCATCTGTTTTGTTTTTAGTTAATAAATAGGTCAGATCTGCTGAACCAAAAAATAGGTATCCCATTGGTCGAGGGGCCATACTTCTGTGGTTCTTTCATTGATGCTGATTGTGGGTTTAGAGATAAAAGAGGTTGTTTTACTGGCTTTGTTAATATGGTTATTTTTCCCTGCTTCGTTTAGTTCTTACTTCTCCGGGGTTAGCGGCTTTGGCCACAGGTGCTGTTTCCGGTTCGATCTGCTTACTTTCTATCTTAGCGGCTGCTAGTGTATCTTTTTGGGGGATTGCGACTGTTAATGCAGGATTGGCTGGAAATGTTTTGGCGAGATTGTCAAGTGCAATTGTATTGCTTGCAGTATCCCGTCCCATTATTATATCTGTGCTTACCCAGCCCTGCTGGTTATTTACAGCACTGTCCATTTCAAGAAACCGCAATGGCGGCACCGCTACGAGTTGACTGTCTGTGGATGGCTGCGTTCGCGGAGCAAACAGCTTGCTGGTATATTCCTTACTGGCAGCACAACTGGCTGCCATTGCCACTATCATCATCAAAATGACCGCTTGT
>CALSAT010000365.1:0-4325 GCA_943372905.1 Bacteroides fragilis
AACGCAAGAGAAAATAAGACCTTGGAAGCACTGCAAAAATTACAGGAGCTAAAAGCTAAATATTTTAAAACGGTCAACGACCTGCAGTGGGCTGCGGGAACATTGGCCTCCTGATCATTTTTTATAACCTAAAAACTAAAAATTATGAAATGTCCATCATGTGAAGAGACACTGGTAATGTCCGAAAGACAAGGAGTTGAAATTGATTATTGCCCTAAATGCCGGGGAGTATGGCTGGATAAAGGCGAGTTAGATAAAATTATCGAAAAGTCAGCTGCGTCAGAAGCAGGCCAAACCCTGAAACAAAATGATGAAAAAAGAAAACAACGGCAAAATGATGATGACGATGATGATGACGACGACGATAACGGCGGTTTTTTTAACCGTAATCGGCGCACTGATAACAATGAAAACCCAAATCGCCGAAAAAAAGGTGGTTTTCTTGGCGACTTATTTGATTTTGGCTAAAGACAACTTTACCTCCGGCAACACACAAGGCCGGATTTATATCAACTGAATTATAATTAAACAGGTTTTGGCAACTATTTCGCATAACATAGCTTTCCTTAAACAACAGTTTAAGTGGGTACATTTTTACACAGCAGTTTTATTGCTGACTTGTGAAAAGGCGAGTTCACAAAACCCGGATTTAGGCAGTTGGAATATTATAAACGTCAAATATACTCTTAATGAAAAATGGAGTGTATTCAGCGAGGCACAGCTACGCTCATTAAAATTTTACAACCACTTTCATTACTACGAATATAAAGCTGGGGTAAATTATAAGGTTCATCCGAATCTCAAACTTACATTAGGAGCAGGCAGCTATCAAACTTATAAAGAAGGTGGCAGTTTTGTGAAACCTAAAAACAATGATGAATTCAGGATATGGCCACAAGTCGCTCTCAATCATTCTCTCTGGAAAGTAAAAATTGAACAACGATACAGGGCCGAAATGAGGTTCACGAGTAATGGGTATCGCAACCGTTTCAGATACAGGCTGGGCTTATCTTATCCTTTTGGATCAGATAAAAAAGGGTACAAACCTTTTCAGATCAACGGAAGCAACGAATTGTTTTTTACTGACAAAGAACCCTATTTTGAAAGGAACAGAATACTATTTTCCCTGAACTTTAAAACAAGCCGGATAGCCTCTCTGCAGCTTGGCTACCTGCACCAGTTTGACTACAGGATAAATGATGAAACAGGCCGCGACTTTTTAGTGCTTGGGTTTTTCTTAGAATTCAGTAAGAAGCAAAAACAAAAATTACAGGAGGAATTTGAAATAAGAGATAACTAAAATGCGATGACAAAACTTCAAATGAATAATTATGACTGGTACATTACCCTGGATATTATTTAATGTCTTTGTATTGCTGATGCTGGCTATAGATCTCGGTATCTTTCACCGGCAGTCAAAGAAAGTAACATTCAAAGAAGCGATTACATGGTCGGCGATCTGGATCACCCTGGCGCTGCTGTTCAACGGCTGGATATACTATAGTATGGGTGAAAAAGCTGGCCTCGAATTTCTTACCGGTTATCTCGTAGAGAAATCACTTAGCGTTGATAATATATTCGTCTTTGTCTTGCTGTTCTCCTATTTCAAAGTGCCGGAGGAATATCGTCACCGTGTATTATTTTGGGGTGTACTGGGTGCTCTTGTTATGCGGGCAGCATTTATTGCCGTTGGCGCAGTACTCATTACAAAGTTCCATTGGATCATCTACATATTTGGAGTCTTCCTTGTATTTACAGGGTATAAAATGTTCAGGCAATCAACTGCGGACATGCACCCGGAAGATAATCCGTTGGTCCGCTGGTTCATCCGGAAAGGTAAAGTGACAAGCGAATACCATGGAAAAAAATTCTTTGTTACTATTGACGGTAAAAGGATGGTCACACCTTTATTTCTCTGCCTGCTGTCAATAGAATTTACTGATCTCATTTTTGCTGTAGATTCAATTCCGGCCATCTTTGCGATCACCAACGACCCATTCATCGTTTATACATCCAATGTATTTGCTATTCTGGGCTTACGTTCTTTGTACTTTGCATTGGAAGGTATTATCAGCCGGTTTCCATACCTGCGCTATGGGCTTGCTGTGATCCTTGTCTTTATCGGTTGCAAGATGTTGCTGGTGGATGTATATAAAATACCGGTTGTACTCTCGTTAGGCTTTATTGGTTTGACCATCGCTGTATCAGTTAGTTGGAAAAAACTATTCCCAAACAGATCATAATACGAGTAATGAGGTAAGCACTACTCCGTTATTCCGCTGCATGATCGTATTGTTGTTGATCCGGCGTCCCTGTTGCAGGGTTTGGTTGAGGTAACCCAATTCAAAGGAGAGTCCTTTGTTTACCTTGTAGCCCAACAGGAGAAATATCCGGTTTTGATCAAATATGTTAACCCCCAGTTTCTTACCTGCGCCGATTAATATCTCATCAGCAGCGGCCCCGTAGAATTGTTGTTGCCCTTTTTGCCAGAATGGGTATTGGAGTCTGAACTGGTAGCGAAAACGATGGAGAAAATTCCAACCATCAATTTCCCTGTTACTGCCCGTATTCGCCACTACCCGTCCCAGCCAGCGCTGCTCCACCCGAAATCGATGGGTGAATATCCATTTATTCACCGGCTGCCTGAAGCTAAGCTGCTCGTACAACCGATGCTCCGGAAATGTGCCTGTTGCTGCAATGGGGTAGTCGCCATAAGAAAATGTTTCTATCCAGCCATAGCCGATGTGTGCGGTAATGTTGTCATTTAATTTGTAATTGACACCCAACCTCAGCAAGCTTTGCTGCCAGCTTTTCAACCCATTCTCCCGGCGCCATTGATATTCTGCATGAATACTCCATTTCTTACTCAGATTAATGGTATTGATGGTCTGCAACCAATTGATATTATTAGGGTCATTCAACCGGTCATTTTGTGCTAACAGAGTAGCGGGCAATAACAGCAGGCAAAAGCAAATTAATTTTTTCATATTATGAAGAACGGAATGCTACCGGGTGGTTCAGCTTTTTATGCGGGCCAAAAAAGATACGCAATAAGATCCGGAATGCCGATAGCTCAATAAATATAAATGAAAGTGCCATTAAAATAATCAATGCGATCTGGTCACTACCGACATAAGTGAATAATACATCTATACCAACGAAAGCAGCCGTAATTGGGAACCCCAGCATGCCCATAGCAGCCACCATGAATAAAAATCCGGTGCTATTTTGCTCGTACACATATCCATGAAACCGGTTCAGGGAAATATCGTTGTCAATAGCTTTTATTTTTTGCAGGCAATAATACCCCAGAAAAAATGCGAGTAATACCCCGCTGGCATAAAATACAACTTCAATAAGCCTGATATGAGGTGTATTAAATAGTACAGCTGCTATTATAAAAAGGTGGGCTATGATCAAATATACCCATGCCTTTAAAGCGGAACGCCTGTAAGAAAAAGCAAATAATATAACTGCTAATGCAATACCCATTAATACAAGTGAGACAACCTCGCCGCGGAAAGGAAAAGCAGAAGGATTTGCATACCCTATTACTAACAAGCCCAGACCAGCAACTCCAAGCACCCCAATAAGTAGGGTAGATTGCAGAAATTGAAATCTTTTACTCACCCATTTGAACGGACTCCACAAATACCTGAACATTACTGTATCTAAATTCCACTCCTTAATACTCAGCATGTATAAAGAAGCCTTGACCTTAGAAATAGTTTGCTGCTTTGGCAGCACATAGTGAAAATACTGGTGGTGCACCAGGTAGTTCAATACAGACGGAGAAACAAGCAACTGGTACGTTCTTAAAAAAGCATTACCGGCAAAATGCAAGAGTACCAGCCAGTGAAAGCCTAATGCGATCTCAATGAACATCAAACCAATTTGTGCAGCAGATGAATAGGCGATCTGGGTTTTTACAGTTGGTTGCACTCTCGCTATCATAGTAGCCATGATGGCTGTTATTGCCCCTATGACAATGATCACAATTTTTGCCCACAACATATCTTCCCAAAAAGGATGCGTTCGCAACAGCAGGAATACACCGATGTGTACACTCAGCGACCCGTAGAATATTGCTGAAGAGGAAGTGGGTCCTTCCATAGCTCTTGGCAGCCAGGTGGTAAACGGAAACTGCGCCGATTTAATGGTAGCTGGCAATATGATCATACAAACGATAAAAATTGCCATACCCGTTTGACTAGCTGCAACGGCCATCTCTTTGGCTTCACCCAACTGAGAGAAATTAATATTTTGATGCGTAAGGTGGTGCATCATCCACATGGCAAGCATAAGTGCCACATCACTGATACGGT
>CALSAT010000366.1:0-4318 GCA_943372905.1 Bacteroides fragilis
GGTCAGAAGTTTTTTTATAGCCAGGGAGTTCCGGGCAATTGAGATGACTGATAACCGCCAGCACACCCGGAGAATTTTCTGCAGCTTTAGTGTCCAGCGCAGTAATACTCCCTTTGGCAATAACGCTGTATGCCAGGACACCATATACTAATCCGGGGAAACTATATTCCGCAGAATACTTTGCCGAGCCTGTTACTTTCTGTACACCATCTACACGGTCCAGGAAAGGCTTTTTGTTTTCTTGTAATGTCTTATCCATGATTTTATTATCAGTGTGATAATGATTGTTTAACTCTCCATCGCTTTTACCAGCGCTTCCACGATGGCCACATTACCCATTTTTATTTTGAAATTATTGTGGCCATAACCTTTTGCGCCTTTCATTGCCATGTTTGCGGCAGCAACAAAATTTTCTTTAGTAGCTGGTTTATTTAGCAGGAATTTCTCTGCTTCTGTTAATCGCCACGGTTTATGTGCCACACCACCCATTGCCAGTCTAATCGATTTGATAGTAGTGCCTGTTACCTGCAGCGCAACGGCTACTGATATCAATGCAAATGCGTAGGAAGCCCTGTCCCTTATTTTCAGGTAGTAGTTTTTGTTGAACGAAACTGCAGGGATATGAACGGCCGTGATCAGTTCGCCTTTTTGTAATGTATTATCCAGTTGCGGAGTATCACCAGGCAAGCGGTGAAAGTTAGCAAAAGCAATTTTCCGATCACCTTTAGGGCCACTTACATGTACCGCAGCATCTAATGCAGCTAATGCCACACACATATCGCTCGGATGTACAGCAATACATTTATCGGAGGTGCCAAATATGGCATGCATGCGGTTGAATCCTTCTTTAGCGCCGCATCCGCTTCCCGGTTGCCGTTTATTGCAGGGTAACGCCGTATCATAAAAATAGGAGCAACGGGTGCGCTGCATCATATTGCCGCCGACTGTTGCCATATTTCGTAATTGAGCAGAAGCGCCGGCATTCAGAGCCATTGCCAGCAAGGGAAGCTTATTTTTTATTGTTTCATTTTCTGCTGCATCACTGTTGAGCGCCAATGCACCGATCAGTACTCCTTTTGTATCGCTTAGTATTTCTTTTAGGGGCAATGCATTAATGTCTATCAGGCGGTCAGGGGCAGTCACACCTTTTTTCATCAGGTCTACCAGGTTAGTACCACCGGCAATGAACTGTGCGGTGGGGGTTTTGACTAATGCAGCGACTGCATTCTTAACAGTGGAGGTTCGTACAAATTCAAAATTTATCATAACGGCAGCCCTCCTTTTTTTACTTCCATGATCGCATCTACAATATTGGGATAAGCACCGCAGCGGCAGATATTGCCGCTCATAAACTCCCTTATTTCATCGGGTGAATTGGCATGCCCTTCTTTTACACAGGCAATGGCTGACATGATCTGGCCTGGTGTGCAATAGCCACATTGAAAGCCATCATGTTTAATAAATGATTCCTGCATGGGATGCAGTTTTTCACCTTCTGCCAATCCTTCTATGGTCGTTACTTTCTTTCCTTCATTCATTACAGCCAGCGATAAGCAGGAGTTGATACGCCGGCCATCTACATGTACGGTACAGGCACCACATTGACCATGATCGCAGCCTTTCTTGGTACCGGTAAGGTTCAACTGTTCACGCAAAAGATCGAGCAGAGTGACTCTTGGTTCTACCGAAAGGTTGTGAACTTTCCCATTCACTTCCAGTTGCAAAGGGATCTTTTCAAAGTATCCTGCTATCTTTTCGTCGTTACCGGCGGCTTTCAGCAGTACCGGTGTGGCGGTTGCCAATGCGGCAAGGGCGGTTGTTTTTTTTAAGAAGTCGCGGCGGCTTTCACCGGGGCAGCTCTTTTGATGCTTTTGTTCCATAGAAAAAATATCTAACAATTTACTTTTTAAAAGGGAAGCAAAAAAATATTTAATGGGATGGAGACATACTGACGCAGATTAGAGGTAATGCAACCCGGTGAAAGGTACAAAAAGCCCTTTCGGGCTTTTTAGTATAGTGACAAGCAACGAATTCTACTCCTGTGGTGGGGAATATTTTACAATATCAATTCCAATACCATTAGGGTCTCGTATAGCAAAATGCCTGTCGCCCCAGGGTTCGTTGCGGAGTTCAACTTTTATCTCAACCCCTTTCTTTTTCATTTCAGCATATATCTTATCTACATCTTCTACTTCAATGGTAAGATACATTCCATCACCGGCAAAAGGCTTGTGAAAAAAAGGCTGCTGGCTTGGGTGGTACGGGAGCAAAAAGCTGATCCCGGTTTCTTTACCGGGAGTATGTAGTAAAAGATAGAACTCATTTTCAAATGTTACTCCAAAGCCAAGGAGGTTGGTGTAAAAAGCCTTGCTTTCTGCCAGTTTTGTTGTGACGATACCTGTATTCATTTTCATTTTGTGCTGATTTTTAGTGGATGAAATTGTTTGCGAAAAGCTGTTTGCTGATAAGCAAACAGATAGATAAATCATAAGTACCTGTTTCATTTTTGGTTTGATTTAGAAGACAAATTTCCGCTGCTTCATTTTGCCAGCATTGTACAAATCGGACATCTTTATCTGCCAAACGCTTTGGAGGGTGTAATGCCATAAAAATTCTTAAACTCTTTAATGAAATGTGCCTGGTCATAATAGCCAGCATCAAAGAAGAGTTTGTTTTGTCTGAGACTTTGCGAGGAGGGTTTTGCACGAAGTATATTTTGAAAGCGGACCACTTTTGCAAAGGTCTTAGGAGTATCGCCAATGTAAAATTCAAAAAGCCGTCGTAGTTGTCTTGGGCTGATGCCTGTATTCAGATCTGTTTCTGTATTTAATACACCAAAATTTTTAAGAATGATATAAATAGCATCGTAAAGCCTGCTGTCACCATCAAATTTCTTTTTTGCTATCAGTGATAAAAAATAGTTGTCAAATAGAGTCTTCATTTGTTCTGTGCTGTGTAATAAGGAAAAATTATCTGTAATGAAAGACGCAGTTTCAGGAACTACGGCATTCAGCCTTTCATAACGGTTACTTAAAGCAGCCGCATTGATAGAAAATAGTTGCGGGAACATGGTAGGTAAAAAGCGAACCCCAACATAATGAAAGGTATTGCCGAGAGCAAATTCTGTATACTTTTTACAGAATCCCATGACGAAATTCTCTGCCGGATTGCTGAGCTCAAAGAAAATATCAATGCAGCCGTCTGCCACCACCTTGTAATTAAAATTATCTGAAAGTGGTTCAGTAGTTTTCAATTCCCAGTAGCAATAGATAATAGATTGCAATTGGGGGGCAGGTAAAAATTCACAATAGGCTACTTGTTTCGCTGATTGCTTTACAGTAGGCTGAACTGGCTTATAAAGCTGTTGTATAGCTGTGAAAAAATTCATTTTGCCTGTTAAATCGGATTCACCCCAATTTCCGGGATCTTACAGCGAAAATATTAATGTTGCTTCAATCTGTTTAATAAGATAATCAGCAGATTGTCAACAAATTGATTGATCTGTACCAAAATACTGTGTCCGGGGTAATTACAAGTTTTAGCTTTTGCTGCTCATTAGCTCATAACTCATGGGTCTCGCGGCATCGTTTACTTATCTTTGCCCGCATTAAAAACGTAAGTAGCTAGGTCGCCCCGGAATTTTATAAACCGAATTTTCTATATGACCCGTATATATTTCGATAACGCTGCCACCACCGCACTCGATAAAGAGGTGCTGGATGCCATGTTGCCCTTTATGACCACTCATTTTGGGAACCCCTCATCTATTTATTCTTATGGACGAGAAAGCAGGCTGGCCATTGAAACGGCCCGCAAAACAGTAGCAAAAATTCTGAATGCACATCCCGGCGAGATTTTTTTTACCAGCGGTGGTACGGAGAGTGATAATATGGCCATTACAGCTGCCATTCATGATCTTGGTTGCCGGCACATCATCACTTCACCCATAGAGCATCATGCAGTACTTCATACTGTGGAGCAATGGGATAAAAAGGATGTGGTGACCAGCAGCTTTGTAAAACTGTTACCCGATGGCCATGTTGACCTTAATGATCTGGAAGAACAACTGGCAACACAAAAGGAGAGGTGTTTTGTAAGCCTGATGCATGCCAATAATGAAATTGGTAATCTCCTGGATATTTATGCCGCCGGAGAAATTTGCAAAAAGCACAATGCCATTTTTCATTCGGATACCGTGCAAACAGTAGGACATTATAAAATAGACCTGCGTAGTAAGCCGGTACATTTTGCCACGGGTGCCGGCCATAAATTTCATGGACCAAAAGGAGTGGGCATTTTGTATGTCAACGATAATATA
>CALSAT010000367.1:0-4312 GCA_943372905.1 Bacteroides fragilis
ACCTGCGGCATCTCTATTATTTGGCAGTACCAAACCTGCCGCCAGTTCCTATATTCTCAGCGGGCTAAGCCTGGA
Source organism: Bacteroides fragilis (assembly GCA_943372905.1). Classification (GTDB taxonomy): domain Bacteria; phylum Bacteroidota; class Bacteroidia; order Chitinophagales; family Chitinophagaceae; genus JJ008. Next base: position 76 of record CALSAT010000367.1, read on the forward strand.
TGCAGTGCTGGCTGCTATAGCCCCTTATGAATCACAGGTCTCTGTTCTGCAAACAGATAAGCTCTCTAATTCTGTTGTGGTAAAAACCAGTGGTGGCCTTATCCTGGATAAATTACTGGGATCGAAGGAGATCATTTTTATTGATACAATGACCAGCCCGCATACAGAGGTGAACATCATCGGGTACAACAGAAGTTTTCACGGTATTAATGTACTTGACTATTCTATTCCCGGTGCCAACGGTAAGAATATTGTGGCGGGTATAAAAGAACAACGAATGGATGCTGCTGACCTGGACCTGTACCGCAGGGTGCTGCCTTCGACCATTGCGGCACCGGCCATTGAAAGCCATGCTACGGTTATCGCTTCTATCATTGGCGGTGCCGGAAATAGTTTTTATGATGGCCGGGGACTGGCAAGCGGCTGCCGTTTTTTTTCGAGTTCTTTTTCTAATCTCTTTGCAGACGATGTATCGATTCTGAACGCCAACCGGGTAACGGTGCAGAACCACTCTTACGGTACGGTGATACAATCCTTCTATGGGGCTGAGGCGGTGAGCTATGATGCTCAAACCTGGGCTGATAAAAACATACTGCATGTGTTCTCTGCCGGTAACAGGGGCACTGCTGTGGCTACTGACGGACCTTATGCCAATATACCCGGCTATGCGAACCTGACGGGGAATTTTAAAATGGCGAAGAATGTTATTACCGTCGGAGCTATTGATAATAAGGAGAACTTACCTGCCGAGTCTTCAGCCGGGCCTTTGTATGACGGACGGATGGCGCCGCAACTGATAGCCCTGGGACCTAATGGCACTTCTGATGCGGCTGCCGTGGTAAGCGGCACCATTGCTGTGCTGCAACAAGTGTATGCTGACAGCAACAGCCAGGCCATACCGCCTGCTTCGCTGGTGAAAGCAACGCTGTTCAACACATCAGATGATATGTACCGGTCGGGTATTGATCACCGGACCGGTTATGGCCTGCTGAACAGTGCTGCGGCGGTTCGGTCTGTTTTGCAAAGGAAATATGATGGCGGCACTTTATCTCAGGGGCAGCAGTGGACCAAAAACATAACAGTGCCTGCGAATGCGGCTTCTTTAAAAATAACCCTGGCCTGGACGGACAGCACGGCTTTGGTAAATAATTTCAAAGCGCTTATTAATGATCTTGACCTGGAGGTAACGGAACTGAGTACGGGCACCGTGTATAAGCCCTGGGTGCTGAGCAGCAGTCCGCATATTGACTCACTTGTAAAACTGCCCATCCGGAAACGGGATTCGCTGAATACAGCCGAGCAGGTGAGTGTGGTATTTCCGGCTGCGGGAACCTACGAGGTGAAAGTGACCGGAACAACAGTGCTGAGTTCTGTTTCTTTTCATATCGCTTATGATACTGATACAGTTAATACTTTTCACTTTACAAGCCCGCAGCATACGAGTGATGTGAACAGGGCTGAGAATGAGAATCTTTTTATCCGCTGGAAAACCTTTGTGGCGGATACGAATACCACGGGCGATATATATGTCAGTTATAACAGGGGCATTGATTGGTGGTTGGTTAAAGCTTCGCATAAAATATATACGAACAAATACATATGGCCAATAAAGGATACCAGCAGCACCGGATTGTTTAAAATGGAAACTCCTTTTGGCGATTTTTTATCTTCTGAGTTTGTTATTCATCCTGTGACCCTGCCGGAGGTTGATTTCTTATGTGCGGATTCTTTCCGTCTTTCCTGGGACAAACATCTTTATGCCAGCAGCTACCGGGTGTTTACCTTAACGGACAGTGCTTACCTGAAACCAGTACGTACTGTTACGGATACATTTACTGTTTTCAACCGGAGCATTGATCCCACTGTGGTGTATGCGGTAGAGCCTGTCCTGGCCAATGGATTACCAGCGGCCCGCAGTGTGGCGCTGGATATACGTCAGCAGGGGGTACAATGTTTTTATAAAACACTTTTTTATTCGCTGCTGAATGGTAACGAACTTGACCTGTCGCTGGAGCTAAGTATAGCCAGCTATGCTGATTCTGTTTTCTTTGAACGGGTAACGGCGGGCGGACAGTTATTACAAACATGGGGCGGGGCGGTGGTGCTGCACCCCCAGCGGATGTACCAGCAATTTGTAAAAGACCTGCCATCGGGGGTGATCCTTTTCCGGGCCCGGATAAAACTCAAGAGCGGGGCGAGTGTGTTTACGAACATAGTGAGTGTGCTGACCTCCGGACCAAAGATGATATTATTCTATCCTAATCCTGCACTGCGTACAGGTGAACTGTTCTTTGTGTTGCAACAGGGCATTCCTGCGGGCAGCAGGCTCCAGTTGTTTGACATGACCGGACGCATGGTGCGGAATTATCTATCTATTCCCGGCCGGATCGCTGTGTCTGCTTTGCCACCGGGCCTGCTGATCTATAAATTGGTGACGGCAGAAGGGGAAGTGCTGGAAACGGGGAAAGTGGTGATACTGTAAGGTAGGGAGGATTATTTCTTTAGTAACCCTTTGAACAAACGACTAAAGAAATTTTGTTTCGCTTTTCGTGGTTCCGGCTTTAAGACACCTTCTTCTGTATAATAAAGACAAAGACTGTCGTAAAGGTTTGGTTCATCAGGATAGCAGGCGGTAAACAATGAAGTGGTATCGGCGGCGGCGGCCAGAAAAATATGGCAGGGCTTTATTAATTGTTGTTTATGATTTATCCGTTGCCCTTCTGCATGGTTGATGGCATCTTCAGCTTCTTTCGTTAAGGGTAACGTTAATTGCTGGTAGCCGGGAGGCGGATCACCTATTTTGGAACTGGCGATAAATTGGTCCAGTTGATCATCGTCTTTAAATGCATATTTTCTGATGGAGCCTGGCAGGTTCAGCCGGCAATCTGCCAGGAATAAATGAATGGTGGAAATATAATCGTAGCCTGTTTCGAGGGCAATATCTCTTGATACTTTTATTATCTCTTTTATTTCGGCGGAGAAAGCGGCGGTGTACATGGTTGCAAATTATTACTTTTTACAGTGCGGTACTATCAAGCTTAGGGCTCTGTTTTGCTGAACCATACAGGAAGATAGTGACATAGAAACACACATAGAATTAATTAACGTACCCAATTGTATGTCCTTATCGGATAGAGGCCTGAGCTTTTTATTTCTGAAAAGAGTATTGAGCTTTTGGCGATATATATTGCTCCAGCAGGGCCTCGAATTCTTTCTTTTCCTTCTCTGTAGTGAATGCTCTCAAAGGGATGACGAGGGCCTGGTTAATATTAAGGTAGAGGTAATGGCAATTATTCACTATCACTTTATTTGTGAAAGCTTCCCATAAGAATCTTATCTCTTTAACTTTTGTTTTGCCCGCAATACCTTGTTCGGAAATCGTCATCTCATATTGTGTGAGTATGGTGTCCGGTCCTGATTTCGCCAGTATTTTTTTGGCATTTAAGCGGGCTGATCTTTTCATTTCATATGGAAGCAGGAGGAGCATAGCCAGTGCAAATACGGCAGCAAAAATTATGGAAAAGATTCCTGCCTTGCCGTTTTCAAGAATACTCGACACGCCATACATAAAAACAAAGGATGCTAAAGGCGTTATTGTATAGTATAATAAACGCCTGTTTTTCTTTTCGGGCCGGAGCCAACAGATGTAATAGAAATAGTCAAAAAATTCCTTTTCAGTAATGGTATAGGAAATCGTCAACATAGACTATCCGATTACTTCTTCTTCGCCGCCTTTTTCTTTACCGGTGCTTTTTTCGCTGTGGCTCCTTTTTTAGCGGGTGCTTTTTTAGTCTTTTTGGTAAAGGCACCCGGAATTTCTTTTTCGATGAAGCCTTTTACCTCCTCGAGAGTGAACAGCGCTGCTTCATCAGCAGTGAACTTGGTCTCGTCTGCTTTTCTTGGCAGCTTAATGATCTTCTTGCCAAATTTCAGGATGGGGCCCCACCTTGCATTCTCCAATGAGATCTTATCATCCGGCCAGCGCTGGATAAAACGGTTAGCTTCTTTTTTTACTTTGGCATCTATCAGTTCATCCATCTCCGGTTGTGTGAGGTTGGCAAAGTTGTACCGCCGCGGTACATTGATGAACATGCCGTCCCACTTGATATAAGGGCCAAAACGACCGGTGCCTTTTGTGACGGGCTTGCCATCATAAGTGCCTACCGGTGCATCAGCTATCTGTTTTTGTTTGATGTGTTTGATAGCGGTTTCGAGGTCCACCGTACCGAGGTCTGTC
>CALSAT010000368.1:0-4302 GCA_943372905.1 Bacteroides fragilis
GTTTTTCTGGCTGTATATTGATGACTGTGTGGGCAAGGGCCTTGGCACAGGAATAATTTTTGAGTTTATCCTTTATCAAAGTGCCGTGCTGGTGCCATTAGCATTGCCGCTGTCAATCCTTCTGTCCTCATTGATGACCTTCGGCAACCTGGGGGAGAGTTTTGAACTGGTGGCCATCAAATCGGCAGGAATTTCACTCCTCCGCTTCATGCGCCCCTTGCTGATCGTTAGTGTTTTTATCAGTGGGATTGCGTTTGTATTTGCCAATAATGTGATACCGGTAGCGAACCTCAAATCAAGAACCCTGCTGGGTGATATTGTATATGCAAAACCGGCATTTGATCTGAAGGAGGGGGTGTTTTATGACAGGATACCCAATTACGCAATCAAAATCGGTAAAAAGGAGGACAATGACAGTGTGATCCGGGATGTGATCGTATATGAGCAGGGGAATTCCCTGCAGGATAATTTTATAATTGCCAGAAGTGGCATTATGCGGGTTTCTGCAAACAAGCGGTTTCTGGAATTTAACCTGCAGGATGGTTGGCGCTATCAGGAAAGAGGCAGCCCCTATGCCCAGGGCAACTCTGAATATGTCCGGATTGGGTTCAAAGAGTATAAAAAGCAATTTGATCTCAGCACACTGGGCTTCACCACCCGTACAGCTGACAGTGTGAATAAGAACAATGAAAAGATGCTGACCATGCGGCAGCTGGAGGAAGCGATAGACTCCCTGAAAAGGGAATTGGAGCAGATAAAAAAGCAAAACCTGTCAACCATATTTATCCAATACAGATTTTCCCAATTGCTGGATTCTAACTGGGCAAAAAAGGTTACGAATGCCGACAGCCCTTTTGCCGGCAGGGCAAAATCTTTTGATGAACTGCTTCCTGACACAGCCCGGATAAACGTGAACCAGAGTGTAATGAATATAGCCGGGTCGCTTAAAATAAACGCCGAGTCGATCACCAATTCACTAAAAGACAAGGAAAGAAATCTGCGTAAGCATAAAATTGAATGGCACCGAAAGATAGTACTGTCACTGGCTTGTATAGTACTTTTCCTCATTGGCGCCCCATTGGGTTCCATTATAAGGAAGGGGGGGCTGGGCACCCCGCTGATCTTCGCCATTATCTTTTTCATGATATTTTATTTTTCCAGTACTACTGGCGAGAAATTTGCTAAGGAAAACAGTCTTACGCCTTTTACCGGCATGTGGCTGGCTACTTTCGTACTGGTACCGATAGGGCTTTTCCTGACGTATAAAGCCATGCGGGACTCCCAGTTGTTTAATAAAGAAAAGTATGCCCGGATAGCCCGTTTTTTTCGCCGGAAAAAGGGTAGCAACACTTCATGATAAATTAATTCTATGTGTATTGGTGAAAAATCACCCATTTGTGGTATGGCTGGTATTAAAAAAATCCCGACCTTCATACTCCATCCGTTCACTCAGTGGAAACTTCCGTTTACTAAATGAAAACGAAATAATATTAATTCGTTGACTAATTTGCTGTATCTTAATGATGGAAGTATGATTAAGTACAAAAAGCTGAACCTTAAACCTTCGTTTAACATGAAAAAACTAATTGCATTCTCTTCGCTGGTACTGGCATTCGCCGTTACTGGAAACAGCCAGCTTTACATTGACAATGCGACATTCTTTATCCAAACAGGAGCCACGGTTACTGTACAGGGGGATGTAACAAGCAATGTGGACATTCAGGGACCCGGAAAGGTTTTGCTGAAAGGATCTTCTAACCAAAATGTGAACATGAACGGGTTTACCATTCCCAACCTGGAAATGGATAACACCGCCAATGCCACTTTGACGGGTAATGCCCGGATCGGTACCAGTATGTTATTTACCAATGGTAAGATCATTCAGGGCAACTTTAATGTTCGCCTGGCTGCTGTGGCCACAGCCACTGGCGGCGGCGCAAGCAAATTCTTTGAAACAAATGGCACTGGCCAGTTGCTGAAAGAAGTAAGCAGTAACCTTACCAATTATGTACTGCCGGTGGGTATTGCCAGCACTTATTATCCTGCGTCTGTGACCACTACTGGTACTTATGCCAGTGCCACGGTAGGCGTTCAGGGCAAGAATGGTGCTGACCCAAACAAACATCCCCGCAGTACTGACTACCTGAATTTATACTGGCCGATTACACGTACCGGGATAACCGGTACAGTAAACGTAGCTGGAAATTACAATGCTAATTTTACCGGCGTGGAAACAGATTTGCGTGGCATATTCTGGAATGGGACCAATTGGGTACTCTCAGGTGGTGCCATCAACACTGCATCTGATGATGCATCAGCGCCGATTACTGGCAATGGTAACTTATATGCCATGAACCGCTTCCTCCTTACCCGCACAAGAGCAATGCTTCAGGGTGCTTTTAACGGAACAGATATGAACGATAACCTCAGGGCAGGAACAAACCTCCTCCCCCTTTCTGATCCCTACAGGTCTGCGCCTTATAATACAGGCTTTACGCATGTTAATAACCCGGTGGTGGAAGTGGCTAATGCTGCTGTGTTTAATAATGCAGCACTTACCGGAGACAATATTGTTGACTGGGTTTACCTGGAATTGCGTGATAACAGTGGTGTAAATCCAGGAGCTACTGTGGTTCAAACCCGTGCGGCTCTTGTACAGCGTGATGGAGATGTGGTGGATATTGATGGTGTAAGTCCTGTCTATTTTAAAAACCTTGATGCTGCGGCTAACTACACTATTGCTGTACGCCACCGTAATCACCTTGGCCTTTCTACTGACCCGGTTGCAAACCTGCAAAGCCTGAGTGAGGCAACACCAGGAGGGGTAACTGATTTTACCACTATGACAGATGCACAGATTTTCGGAACGACTGCGGCATATACGGTTTCAGGTGGCAGGGTGCTGCTTTGGGGAGGTAATGCAAACTTTAATACTAACTCAAGGTTCAACGGAATTAGTAATGATAAAGATTATCTTTTAACAACTATTCTGGGTGGTAATGGTGCGGCTGTAATAAGTAATACATACAGTGCAGGCGACCTGAACATGAATAGAAATGCCCGCTTCAATGGAATTGCCAATGACAAGGATTTTCTTTTAACAACAGTACTTGCAGGTGCAGGTGCCGCCGTAAGAACACAGGCTTTACCTTTCTGATAAAAACCAAAAAACACTAAAATGAAAAAATATTTATTGAGTTTAATAGCCTTGATTTACCTGGCAGAGGGACATGCACAAACTGTTCGGGCTTCAATTGGAGCCGGAGCTGTCGCTAACAGTGTGAGAATTTACATAAGGCCTGATATAACTAACCCTTCAGTAGCTGTATCTACTATGCAGTTTAATGTAGCTATTCCTGCCGCTAGTTTTCCAGTGCCGACGCTTTCGGTCACTACTAATAACATAGCAGGTGTAACCTGGATAGTTGAAGCTCCTTATACTGAGGGTGGCTTTATTCATTATAATATATATAATAATCAATCCAGTTATACTATCAACTGTACTGCTGGAGTTGATATTCAGGTCATGGAAGTAACATTCAGTGGTGGAAATCAGGCACCTGTAGCTAACGTGGCTAACCTTGTTTCTTTACCTGATGGTGGCGTGCTTGGGCCATTCCCCGGAACTGCAGTATTCTATTTTACAAGTGCTGTAGGCGGTGTGCTTAATTCAGACGGCCAGTCATTGTACTATGCCCGTGACGGGAATGTGGTTTTTGCAAATGGCGATACTTATCGTCCGGCTCCTCCGGGTGGAATCTCTCAAAGAGGTACGTTCACTTCATTTGCCCGTTTGGTTACACCAGTAGCTCTTGGCGCAGGAACTGTACCAGTAACTTTCTCCAGCTACGATGTTCGTTGTAATGACAAAGGCGCATTACTCACCTGGACTACTGCTACAGAACAAAACAGTGATCGTTTTGAAATCCAGCGCAGTGTAAATGGAATTGATTGGGTAACTGTTGATAAAGTAAAAGCAGCTGGTAACAGTGTGGACACCCGCAGCTATCAATACCTTGATCTGAATAAGGGTACCGCTCAATACCGTATCCGCCAGGTTGATATAGATGGTCGCTTTACTTTCACGGCTATCAGGCAAACCAATTGTAAGGGTACCGACTTTAATGTGGTACTGTATCCAGTGCCGGCTAAAGATAACCTGACTGTAGTGATCAAGTCTGATGCAGGTGTAAGAACTGATCTTCAGATACTTGATATGACAGGAAGAGTCATTCGCAGAATACCAACCCAAATAAACAGTGGCAACAACACGATCAACCTGAATGTGTCTGATCTGTCTGC